>CAZJRL010000076.1:0-6892 GCA_964548425.1 uncultured Zetaproteobacteria bacterium
AGCCTGAATGGCAGGAAAGGCATCAATGCGCGTCCTTTTGTAAACAGCATATCTGTATATTCGATGGCCTGCGCAAGTACCGGAGCAATATGCTCTGAAACATCCTTCTCCAGTAAGTCCTCACTGCCAAGATTCGCCGATTTAAGCCATTCTTCCGGAAGATAACAACGGCCACTGGGTATGTCGCGGCTAAAATCCTGCCAGAAATTAGTCAGTTGTAGGGCTGTGCATATGGCATCCGAAGCACTCAGGGCAATCGGATGCGAAATTCCGTGCAGGGCTAGAATCAGCCGTCCCACAGGGTTGGCGGAGTGACGGCAGTAGAACAGCAATTCATCAATGGTAGCATATGCGTGAATACTGACATCCATGCGAAAGGCGGTGAGCAAGTCATGCAGGCAGGATGCGGGGAGACTGTATGTGTGGATAGCATCTCCCAGCGCCATAAAGACCGGATGATTGACGGTTTCATGTTCGCAACGCTCCAGCAGCACTTCCCATGCGTCCAGTTGTTTCAATCGCTTGTCCGCGGCATCATCTCCTTCGTCGGCCATGTCATCCGCAGCTCTGGCAAAGGCATAAATGGCGGCTACGGCCGGGCGAAGGTCACGGCGAATGAACAGGGATGCCGTGGGAAAGTTTTCATAGTGATTCCGGGCCAGATGCATGCAGTGCCGGTAGGCCTGTTCAACCGTCATGGCCGGTTCGGTTTTATCCTGATGTGATATCGGGTCGGACATAGCCGCATGGTAGGCGGTGGATATATGAACAACAACATGAATAAAATAACAGGTAGTGATATGGAGGAAAATTTGGCGGGGAATCGTTTCAGGGTTGTGATTATCGGCGGTGGCTTGATCGGTTGCCTGACGGCATGGCGGTTTGCCAGACGTGGCGCCGATCCCGTCATCATCGAATGCGGACGTGTCGGCCGTGAATCATCGTGGGCTGGCGCGGGAATTTTGTGCCCTATCCAGCCATGGCTTTATCCGGATGCCTTTACCCGCCTGATTGAGGCCAGCCTGGCGCTTTATCCCGATTTGCAGGATGAATTACAATCGCGTACCGGCATATCTCCCCAGTGGTCGAGGTGTGGCCTGATGGCGCCATTCTTTCCCGATGACAGGGTCAATCACCGGCAGGCGGCGCTGGACTGGTCAAACCGCTTTGGCTGGCCGGTTGATCAACTGGATGCTATGCAGGCAGAAGAAATGGAACCCGCACTGGCAGCCGATGTGCAGGGAGCACTGTTGTGGCCGGATGTGGGGCAGGTGCGCAATCCGCGGCTGCTGAAGGCTGTTTATACCCTGTTGCGAAACGAGGGTGTCGAAATCCATGAGCAGACGGAAGTTGGCGGACTTGTTGAAAAAGGCGGCAGGGTATGTGGTGTGCGTTTGGCGGATAAAAGCACGCTGGAGGCGGATGCCGTATTGCTGGCCGCGGGAAGCTGGAGCGGTCCTCTGGGCGAGCAGTTCGGGATTTCGTTACCGATCCGGCCCGTGAAGGGACAGATTGTGCTGTTAAGGTCTGAACCGGGGCGGCTTAAGCATATCGTCAAACACGACCGGGCATATTTTGTACCTCGCCGGGACGGGCGTATTCTCGTCGGCGCCAGTATGGAATTTGTCGGGTTCAAACCCGGCAATACGGTAGCGGAGGTACATGGATTGCTGGATGGCTTACTCAGGCTGATGCCGCAACTTGCGCATGAACACATTGAGCATCAGTGGATGGGGTTTCGTCCGGGCACGCCCGATGGCTTACCCTTTCTGGGACCGATGGAGGAAAAACCGGGCCTGTGGGTGGCCAGCGGCCATTATCGCAATGGTGTGGCCCTGGCGCCGATTACCGCTGAAATCATGAGTAAATGGATACTCGGCGAGCAACCGGAGCTGGATATGAAGTGCTTTCTCCCGAATCGTCCGATTCAGGCCTCCAGGATTCTTGGTTTTCCAGATACTGCATCGTGACTATTTCTATCTTGCAGACGTGAGTGTCGTTATTTTTAGCCTTGGGAGCGATTCGAACAGAGCGCTCTGCTCCGGCGATGAGTTTTGTTTTACATAACGTGCGTGCAAACTTTCATCGCCCCCACCCTGATAAAGAAGCACATGTTCACTGATACACTGTCTCCGATTTCCCAAATCCCTTCCTCAACCGGTTATCTTTCTATCAGAATATCATCCCCCATGATTTCGTACATGGTGAGCAGGGAGATCAGCCATGACAATGTTGACTCAGCGCCCTGATTGGCATTTATCCCGACAGCTTCGATACCATCACAACAGCCGCCAGTCTCCAGTTTACAGACCTGCTTGTGAAGATCGTTTTTACCAAGAAACCAACCCAGATTTCTCTTGGCCTGATCAAGCCACTGCATCTCTCCGGTTGATCGAAATGCCGCGATGCAGGCTTCGATAAGACATGCAACCTCTATGGGCTGTTGATCGAATGTGGCCGAGCGGCCCGTGCGATGATGCCAGTCGGCATTGCCTATGATGGAAAGGTGACCATCAGGGGAGGTCTGTTTCTCCAGCAGCCATGTCAGAGAATCCAGTCCTGTTTGATACATTTTTGGATTGGGTATCCACTTGCCGGCAAGGATCAGCGCATGGGGTATTTTTGCATTGGCGTAGGTAACGGTTTCCTCACACCATGGCCAATCCGTGGAAGCACACTGGCCAAAGAGTGCAAACAGCTTCTCCGCCAGTTTCTGTCTGATCTTTCGAGCGTTTGCATCGCCTCCGAACACCTCCATATAAGCATGCAGCCCCAAGATGGCGAAGGCCCATGCGCGGGGAGAGGTGAAGCTGGTCAGAAGCGGGATCCCCCCCACAAAGAGGCTTGTCGCCAAGTGACGAATGGATGCGTTGGGAGCGCATTTTACTGCGATTCCAAGTCCCCACATAGAGCGCCCATGTGAATCCTCGCTGCCCGTCTCTTCCAGCCATCGTCTGTCGTAGGACATAAAGTTTCTGAAACGTTTCTGTTCAGGGTTGAAGGCGTGATGCATAAAAGCAAGATAAGTTTGCATAAGCGGGATGACAGACTGCTCCTTGAACAGCGAGTAGTGCATCCCCGCCACGATCAAAGCACGGGCGTTATCATCCACGCAATAGCCATGATATCGGTCGGGGGTGGAATATTTGGCATGCTGGAGCATGCCTGTATCATCTGTCATGATTTTCAGGTGACTTAAATTAATCTCGGGCAGTTCATGAATAATTTGTACATGCCTGCGTTCTGCGATCTGCGCAATCGGGTTATCTTTGGTGCGTTTCAGCGCTGCATCGGCCAGTGTGGTATATTGCTTGCCTACTTTTTTCCAGATCATGGAACGACCCATGTCATAGGCTTTTTTACAGATAGCGTGTCGTTTTTTATCATCGCCCAGCAGCACGCATATCTCTTTTGCCATCGCCTCCACATCACGGAAAGGCGTGATCACCCCGCGTCCGTCGGCGAGCAGCTCTTCGGCATACCAGTAGGGGGTAGCCACGATAGCAGCTCCAAGGCCCATGGCGTAGGCGAGCGTTCCCGAGACGATCTGTTCCCTATTCAGATAGGCGCTGACATAAATATCGGTTGAGGTGATATATTTCGTCAGGGTCTCGGTATCAACAAAGCGGTTATGAAAAAGCACATGCTCTTTCAAACCCAGTTCACTCACCTGCTGGAACAGGGACTGTCTGTACGCATCGCCATGCTCTTTCTTAATATGCGGGTGCGTTTCACCCAGGATAATGAATACGGCATCGGGATGTTGATCCAGGATGGCGGGCATGGCATTGATCATGCATTCGATGCCCTTGCCAGGACCTAACAGACCAAAAGTGAGCAGTATTTTGCGTCTTTCAAGACCGAGCTGGCGGCGAAATGTATCGGATCCATCCGGTTTCACATCCGGTATGCCGTGGGGTATGTGGACGATTTTCTCCTCATCTACGCCGTAAATATCCATGAGTAGTGATTTCGCTTTATGCGCCATGACCACCAGCGATGCAGAGTAACCGGCCAGTTCACATGTAATTTTGCGTTGTTCTGCCGTGGGGTGTTCAAGCACAGTATGTAGCGTCGTTATCACAGGCATCCTCAGGTTTTTCACCAGATGGAGGATGTGAGCGCCGTAACTGCCCCCGAATATACCGAACTCGTGTTCCAAAATAGCCACATCGAACTTGTGCAGGTTGAGAAAATCCGCTGCGTGCAAATAGTCTGAAGGCTTATTGGCGCGAATCTGAAATTTTATCCGGTCGGGATAAGGGTATCCTTCCGCAATATCATCCATCGCGACAACGGCGAGATTATCGGCTTCATCTGCTATATGGCCGGCAATGGCATTGCAGAGATCGGTGGTAAATGTGGCAATACCACATCGTCGTGGCAGATAGTTTCCAATGACCGCCACTTTTTTTAACTTTTGCATAGATGTTCCTCACTTTTTGACCAGATCTCATCGCATCAGTCTTGACAGTAAATCCTTGACGGGAACAACCGCGATACCCGATGCCGTATCAGACATGGAATAGGGAACAATCAATTCATCATTATGGATCATCGCACCGCATGTATAGAGTACATTCGGTACATAGCCCTCCCGTTCATCTTCAGTGGGGCTAAGAAGCGGCTCCCGTAGATGGCCGATAACCTTTGAAGGGTCGTCAAGGTCGAGCAGGCAGGCGCCAATACAATATTTGCGCATGGCGCCAACGCCGTGGGTAAGAAGAATCCATCCTTCTTTTGTTTCCAATGGTGATCCGCAGTTACCTATCTGGATAAATTCCCAGGGATATTTAGGCTTGCTGAGCAGCGTAGTCCGATGCCAGAAATGGATGTTATCGGAGGACATGATGTACAGGTTTTCACCGTCCTGGCGCGAGACCATCATATACCTTCCCTTTATCTTTCTGGGAAACAGAGCCATGCCTTTATTTTGCACAGCTTTACCGTTTAATGTTCTGATCCTGAATCGAACGAAATCATTTGTCTCCAGTAGCATGGGAAGAATGTTGAATCCATTGTATGCGGTATAGGTGGCATAATACTTCTTCTCACCATTGTCATCGGTAAAATGGACAAATCTGGCATCCTCAATCCCTCGTATCTCGTTTTCAGAAACTGGAAAGATCACCTTTTCGGATATCCGTCGGTCTTTCCTGAATTTCAATTCATAATTGGATCTGGAAAGCCAGAACATTTTATCGATCGTTTCATGCAGCAGCGGAGAGGGGTCGGAGTGGTGATCCAACTCCTGTTGTATTGATCTGTTTAAATCATCAAAGCTGAACTGTGCAGGGATCCTCTGCATAATTCGTTCAGAAATATCGTTAAGCACTTCCATATCTTTCAGTTTCAGACTAAAAGTGCTGTTATCGTAGGTTGGATTTTTGATGACCTCGGGTGTTTCAACATAGCGACTCACTTTATCGAAACAGAATTCATTGACTTGATCAATGATGCCGCTTCTGAATTCGATAGACGATATATGCCCCTCGCCGGTGGAACGGAAACTAAGTATAACCCGTTTTTCCCCCTCTGCCACATCCTGTTGATTCGGGTGGTCAACGATGGAAGGGTTAAAAAAGGCCGATGCCTGTATGGAGTATTCGTGGGTAAAATAAGCCCCTATAAGGGTGCGTCTCTCGTCCGACAGTTGAACGTCCGCCGGAAAATACTGTTTGACCCCATCAAAGTTTCTGTTGAATATCTGCCATATATTTTTGTGCCGCGTTGAAAAATCGGCGATAATCTCTTCCAGCGTGACATTCACTTTATCCTCGGAAAGACCGAGGATACGGTTGATAATATTTTGAATTCGATGTTCCCCGCCAGGCAGGTAGAATTTGGTAATCACCCGACCCAGCTGGGAGGAAAACCGCTCCTGTCGCCTGATGATATTCAGTGGTTTTCTCAGTTCATCCATATACCCTCATCCATTACATGCTATTATTGTAACTGCTCAGGTTGCCCTTGATTTATAATGGCGATCTTACCCTATTTCCGAGACACATCCGCACCAGCGCATCAATGCTGGCCGTCCCGATACACATCACGGAATCAGCAGCGCCCCAGTAAATCTTGACCGTACCGTCATTTTCGGGGATCGCACCGCAGGTGAATACGACATTGGAAACATAACCTGTCACCTCCCATGGATCTTCCGGCTGTAGGATCCAGTCATCGGACACGCCGATAATTCTGGCGGGATTGTCCAGATCGTGCAGGGCGACACCGAGCCTGTACACCGCGCCTGCCATGGTCTCGAAAACGCCGTGGTAGATATGCAGCCACCCCTTGTCTGTGACAAAAGGCGTGGCGCCGGGGCCCATCTTCATTTCATCCCAGTGATAGGTGAGCGGCTTCATCACCACTTGCGAGTCGCCCCAGTGAATCAGATCGGGAGAATAGGATATCCAGATCGCCCATGGCGATATTTCCGAGTGAGGACGGTCAAGGCGCACATAGCGACCGCCGATCTTTTTCGGAAAAATGACAACATTGCGCATATCGGCCTGGGAAATCAGGCTCACCCGCTCAATCGACTTGAAGTCAGCCGTTTTTGCCAGCGCGATTCTGACGCCATGTCGTGAGTAGGCGCTGTAGGTGAGCAGATAGCCTTCACCTTCCATCGCACAGATACGCAAATCTTCCACGCCGAATTCTTCATATTCAGCAAATACGCCTTCAGTTACAGGTGTAATGAAGGGCTTGGAGCACGCGCTAAAGGAGAACCCGTCGTCGCTCTCCGCCTTACCGATAACAGACCTGCCGTTTCTCAGGTGCGACCTGAAAAGCATGATATATCGTCCCTCATGCTTTACGACACCGGCATTATGAACCGTTTCCACGGGGTAAGGGATGTCATGCTTCGTCAGAATCGGATTATGTTCGT
>CAZJRL010000077.1:0-6892 GCA_964548425.1 uncultured Zetaproteobacteria bacterium
CGGATTGATTCACGGTGGCGCTTGAATATATATCTTGTCACAATATCCTCTTCTTCCTCACACCTGTAAATGTACGTCACACCTATTTGCGTCCGGTTTCCCGACTTTGCCGTGGCGTGAACAACCCTGGCCAAAATATCCAGAATAACGGGGGGGAAAACAGGCAGGCTCAATGTAATTTTCAGCTTATCACCCACCTTGTAGCATCCATCCGTTGTAAAGCGCATGCCTGAGACGCTCATGTTAACTGGCCGCTCCGTGAGATCCGCGCAATCCTGTTGCTGTAGCATGTTCATGCCGATAAGATAATTAAGCTTTACCTCAAGTAATTCCAGGGCTTTGGCCACATCGGGATTGAGATGCGCCTGACCCCCGCCATCCGACAGTGCATCGTTTCCCGCCAGACTTTGCAACAGCCCGGGTTGTTGGGAATGGATGCCGGTACGGTTCTTTTCAGCTTCATACTGTTCTCGTGACAACAACATATCGTGCATACGCAGCATATCATCCTGTCGAAAATCCAGGCGCTGGTTCCGCTTCTCTTTATTGAGCATGGAATTCTCCTTCCGGTCACGATTTACGCCGACAATGCGGCTGACAGCTTGTTGGCATCATCGTCATCAGAAGTGGCCTGCGTGCTTATATAGCCTTCCTCAATCGCGGTGATGGCAACCTCTGCCACCCGTGTATCAAATTGCGTGCCAGAATTCCGCCTGAGTTGTTCTATCACGAAAGAAAGCGGTCGGGCCTTCTGGTAAACCCGGTGGGTTGTCATCGCATCAATACAATCGGCGACACAGACGATCCTGGCCTCAAATGGAATATTATCCCCCTTGAGTCCGTCAGGATAACCATGCCCGTCGATCCGTTCATGGTGATAGCGCACGATCTGGCGCTCACGCGCCAGCGTATCCATATGCTTAAGAATTGAATCGCCAATTTCCGGATGCTTCTTGATTGTTGCAAACTCATCATCATTCAGCCGTCCGGGCTTGAGCAATGTCCCATCAGGTATGCCGGCTTTGCCAATGTCATGCATCAGCGCACCCGTGCGCACCAGCGTAATCGTGTCCTCATCCAGGCCCAGCATGGATGTAAAGCGAACCGCCATTTTAGCCACTCTCGCGGTATGATTCTGGGTGTATTTATCCCTGGCTTCCAGTGACCGGGCCAGTGCAATCAGCGTTTCCTTCACACTCTGCTCTAGCGACGCATGTACGGCGCAGTTGTCCAGCAAGCGGTCCGTTTGCGCCACCAGAAGCTCAAGCATGGATTGAAGCTGATCACTTAATTTACTTTTGTTCTGACGATCCATCAGACAAAGCACGCCCATAAATGTGCCCTGCAGGCGGAGCGGAACAGCGATGTAATCCTTTGCCGGCACGCCCGGCCAACAGGAGGGCCCATGGTTGCCCCCGCGTAGCACCTGGATTAATTTCTTGCTTCTGTCCAGGAAAACTCCAAAAGGCGTATCCTCAAGCCGGCAACCGGGAATAAGCGTACGCGCCGAATTTATCTCACCTGCTTCCTGATGCACTGCCATCATTAGCTGAGCATTGGACCGCTCATATAAGGCTACGTAACCATACCTTGCCTGCACCATGTCCAGAGCCAGCGACAGGACGCTGCTACAAATGTGAGCGACATCCTTGTGTTGTGAAACATCATTCAGCATACGAAAGAAAATACCTATGTTTCTGTCCATTTCAAACAGTTCCAGTGACATATCACTTTCCCTGTCTTTGCAGCCTGTGTCATTGCTATCCTGACCCGTTCCGGGTTTCGAATGAAGGATCGAAGATCCAAGAATCCTGCTCACGCTTTCCAGAAGAGCCTTGGGATGAAAGGGTTTATGGAGGATTTCGCTGATGCCCAATTCTTTCGCCCTGCGTAACTTTCCCGATGAAAGGAAGCCGCTAACCAGAATAATGGGGATATCAACTCCCTGCTCCCGTAGTTCGGCAATCAGATCCAGAGACTCGCCATCTGAAAGCGCCAGATCGGAAACCATACCTTGCCATTTCCTGTCCTTAAACAACGCACGCGCCTGCGCAATGCCTGATGCACATTCAACATTCACATTCAGGCCGGATTCCCTGATAATCTCAACCATGATATTGCGTACGGCCAGTTGATCTTCAAGAACCAGAATATTGGCTAATCCCTTCATAAATTTACTTTCCCTGAGCACCGTAGACGCGAACCGCGGCATGCCCGGAAATGCGCATGGGTGGAGGATTCACGGGAGAATCCTCCTTATCCTGAAGCTGCCGCAGCAAAAATTGATAGTTCGCGGCATTATCCAGCCTAATTCGAATCTCGGGCAACTGGAATGGCTTGCTGACAAAATCGTATGCCCCCTGCTCAACGGCATGTAGCACATCTTCGATTCCCGAAAACCCCGTCATTAGAATGACGAGGGTACGGCCGGGGTTGCCGCCTGCCATCCTTAGAATATCGAGACCGCTTGCTCCGGGCAGCATGATGTCGGACAGTACAAGGTCAAACGTCTTATGCTCCAGAAGCTCAATCGCCACGTCGCCATCATGGCACATATGAATATGGTAGCCGGTTTCACCCAGATATTCTTCAAGCAGTGCGCCCAGAGCCGTGTCATCCTCAACGATGAGTAAACGGACATTCCCTCGTTGCATGCCGTCTTACCGCTGAGGGTCCTGTGTTTTCCGTGGTGAATATAGCCGCAAGAGACTTGATTCCAGTCTGGAGACAGATTTATCAACGGTAATTTGCCTTGCCTGACTGGAGATACTGACATGCTCACCGGAATCAGGCTGGCTTTGTTTCACGCTCCCCTTACGTTGGGTTGCACTGATATGCTGTTGCTGAAGCAAGCGACTAATCAATCCATCCACGGCATGTACGGTCAAAGCCATTCTACGATCTCCTTACTCAAAATAATTATATGGATGAATTACCATGATTATAAGTATCGGCAAGAACCTGCCGGACTTAAATCTTGCAAAGAGTAAATGAAACGTCATTATTTTGACTTGGGGCTGCGCTATTCATCAGTCACCGTGATGAATAGCCCGGGTTAGCATACTGGAAATTTGTCCGCAACGAATTCCGGGGAAAGCGTGCGCCCCGAAAAGAGGAGATTCATGCATCCATTCGCCTTTATCCTGCTGGTTGAAGATGACGATGATCTGCGCCTGGCGCTAAAAGAAGTGCTGAATCAGGCGCAATACCATGTGATGGCTGTCTCTAATGTCAGTCAGGCCAGCGAAGCGATAGACAGGAATAAATTTGACCTTTCCATTCTGGATATACGTTTGCCCGATGGCAACGGTATCGACCTGCTAAGGAAACTGCGCCAGACGAATGAAGACAACGTTGTCATCATGATGACCGCATATGCTGAAGTTGACCTGGCTGTTGATGCCATTCGGCTTGGCGCTGATGATTTTATAAAAAAACCATTCGACATGGATGAGCTTCTTGTTCGCATTGCGGAGATACTGAAGAAACGCAATCTGAGACGGGAAAATAAGGAACTGAACAAACAGGTTCAGCATCTGCAAAGTCACAGAATGATGATCGGCCAAAGTAAATCTATTGACAAGATTCGTCAGGTAGTTGAATTACTCGGCGACTCTGACAGCACAGTGCTCATTACCGGCGAATCCGGGACAGGAAAAGAAGTCGTTGCCAGACAACTGCACAAGCTTGGGTCGCGTAGCCACAAACCTTTTGTTTCCATCAATTGTGGGGCGATTCCCGAGGAATTGCTTGAATCCGAGCTGTTCGGTCATGTAAAAGGCGCTTTCACCAACGCGGTGCGCGCCCGGCCCGGCCGTTTTGAGATCGCTAATGGCGGCGTGATCTTTCTGGATGAAATCGGTGACATGAGTCCGAAGCTCCAGGTGAAATTGCTGCGCGTACTGCAGGAACGCTGCTTTGAACCCGTTGGTAGCGAAAAAACACGTGAAGTGAATGTGCGCATTATTGCCGCCACGCACCGGAACCTTGAAGATGAAATTTCAAAAGGGAATTTCAGGGAGGATTTGTTTTACCGGCTCAATGTCATACCCCTGGAACTCCCTCCGCTGCGGGAACGTGGAGAGGATATCCTCCTGCTTGCCGAGCATTTCATACAGCTCTTCAATACGGAAAAGAAATCCACGATTTCGGGAATGACGGACGAGACAAGACAGATCATGCTTGATTACCGCTGGCCGGGCAATATCCGTGAACTGCGAAATATAATGGAGCGCGTAGCTACATTAAAGCGTAGTGGTCAAATTGATATACAGGATCTTCCTTCCCGGATGCTCGATCAGCCCCGGCGCATCCAACAAAACCTGCATTTAGACATCAACCGTGAGGATCGTATAAACCTGAAAGGCATGGTTGATGAGTTTGAAAACACTTTAATTGTTTCCGCCCTGAATCGCTTTGCCTGGAACAAAAACAAAACCGCCATTTTTTTGTCGTTGAACCGCACAACACTGGTCGAAAAAATAAAGAAAAAAAAGCTCAGACCGAACGAACCATAAACAATTCTTTCACAGCCTGTCTGCGTGCGGGTACGCACAGGCAGGCAAAGGACGCAGAGTGGCGCGGAGGAAAGGAAAAAGTGATGGAATCTTCAGCGCTGTTCTATCCATCCGATGTCCGCCTTCATGCAAATATGCGTCGTCACCTTATTGGTGACAAAGTCCCACGCATGCGGGATGAGCACTTTTTTCATATAGTCAAGCGAATCAAGAACTTGCGCTATGTGCGTGCGGCCAACTGCTTTTTCTAGGATTATACATCAAAAGATTCTCACCACAGAGGACACAGAGAGCACAGAGAAGGTCAAAATATTTATGTTTTCTCTGTGCTCTCTGTGTCCTCTGTGATTCAAGATTTTCCTGTTTGGTTCTGGCTATGCCGGGTTGGGTTAAACTACGCCATAGTGATGATGCCTGTTTGATCTTACTCTGCGTTCCTTTGCGTACTCTGCCTGCCTGTGCGTACCCGCACGCAGACAGGCGGTGAAGCGCTTTTGACGTATGTCTTTTTTCCGGCATGGGTATTGCTATTGAGTATGTATGTATTTGCATGTCCGATTGCTTTCGCTTGTATTATTACTGACCCTCTTCTTTCAACCCGTATCAGCGGCGGAAACGGGCAGCAGGCCGGAAGGCATACGTGTATTTTTTCAACACGGACAATATGACCTTGCCATAAGCACCGCACATGAAATTCTATCTCAGCCGAATGTGCCTGACCAGGAACGATATGAATTGCTATTGATTCTGGCCAGAGCGGAGGAAAAACTTGCAGAGCTTCGCCATTACACGCATGTGGAAACAGCAATACGCTCTTACGAAGCGTTGCACAAAGAATTCCCAAAAAAATTCACATCAGGCAACATGCAGTGGAAAATCGCATGGTTAAGCTGGAATAGCCGGGACTTTGAACGGGCAGATGTGGCGGCGCAAACCATTTTACAGGAAAACTCGCGGGAACCCGAAGCCAAAAAAGCCGCCCTGTTACACGCTCGTCATCTGATAAGAAAGAAGAAGTTTTCAGCCGCACGAAGTGTTTTACTGATGCATTTTGGACTCAGTCCCGATGTGAGTGCAGCCGAAGAAGCAGAGGGTCTTGTCTGGCTGGCCGTGATTGATGAAGGCGAACACAGAAACCGGCTGGCCTATAAGACCATGCAAAAAACCTATGTCGTCTATCCTAATATCATTGAAGGTAATGCTCTCGTATATGCCACATATATTCGTCTGCTCACACGATATGCCAACCCGGAAATACTGCTTCCTCATATCAATCGCTTTGTAAAAAGGTACATTACATCACAGGAAGCGCCGCAAATTCGCCTGCTACAAGCTGACACCCTGGCAGCGCAAGGCCGGTCCCGGGATGCGGAAACCGTCTATGGCATTCTGGCTGACCGCCATTGGAACTCCAGCATCGGGAAAAAGGCTTTTATGCGACAACTGATGCTCAAGCTGCAGGGTAGCCGGGACAAGGCATTGTTGAACAAGGCAATCTCCTCACTTTCAATCCGGGCCTCAAAGAATCAACTCTCCGAGATCGAAACCGAGGCTCAATTGGATCAGGCAAAGCTATGGGCGCGGTTAGGCCAGTCGGATCCAAAATATTCAGACCGGGCACTTGCTTTTTATGCCCTCGTCGCCTCCACGGAAAATACCGGCTTTGCAGCCCACGCGCAAAAGAATGGCTCAATACTTCTGGGCAAACGCCTGAATGAGCTGCTTGAACGGCGGCAGTGGTTAAAAACCGTTGTGCTCTGGAAGCGATATCCACAGTTGCGCCCGGAAAAATCTGATCGGCTGTCCTTTGGGATAGCACGCGCATATATGCGCTTGATGGATGATGCCCATGCTGAAGAAATACTGATCGCTTTGTACAAGCGAGCCAGGGGCAGTGTGTGGGGCCAACGCATTATGCTTGAGAGAGCCCGCATCTGGGTGGAGCGGAATGATGCGGATAGCGTAAAAAGAATTATGCGCTGGCTGTCAAACCATGAACAAACACTCTACAGACAGGATATGTTACTCATCGCAGCCGAGGCCCAGAACAAAAGGGGTTCCGCATCTACTGCCCGGCAAACACTTGCCGGCATCACACCGGAAGACCTGATGCCGGAATTGCGGTATGCCTACTGGCTTGCCCGCGCCAGGATCAATCTGACATTACAGCATTGGCATACTGCCGCCGATGCATGGCGCCATCTGGCATCCTTAAGTAAAAACTCAGAAAAATGGCGCTATATTTATGCACAGGCCGATGCAATGATCAAGGGTAAGGATTATGCCGGCGCGGAGAAGGTTCTGTTGCAGATTCCCGGCGGCGCACGTCATGATGCATGGCATTTTTCCATGGCTCTTTGCGCGCAAAATACAGG
>CAZJRL010000078.1:0-6813 GCA_964548425.1 uncultured Zetaproteobacteria bacterium
TGGCAACCTTCTCTTCAAAGCGTTTCTCAAGCCGCGCCCGCTCCTTGTCCATATTCTCCAGAATGCCGGCCACCCGCTTGTTTACGTTGTCATCATCCGCCGAAATATCGGCCAGGTCGCGTAACTTGAGGTCTGCCAGATATTCAGATGTGATAACCGCGCTCTTTTTCAGTCCTTTCGCCTTTACCGCTTTCTTACCTGCAAACAGGACTGCAAGCCGGGAAATGGCATTGGCTTCCAGAATACGGCGCTCTTCTTCCTTGTCACGATAGAGCTGTTCAACATCTGATTCTTCAATAGATTTGGCGCGTTCGTCCTTCTCATCGCCGCGGCGGGTAAATACCTGCACATCCACCACCACGCCTTCATCACCAGGTTTAACGCGCAGACTGGTATCACGCACATCGGATGCTTTCTCGCCAAAGATGGCCCGCAGAAGTTTTTCCTCCGGTGAAAGCTGGGTTTCACCCTTGGGCGTAATCTTGCCAACCAGGATATCACCCGGCTTTACTTCCGAGCCAACAACTGCAATGCCGGCCTCATCCAGGTGGCGTAAGGCATCCTCGCCCACATTTGGAATATCACGCGTAATTTCTTCATCACCCAGCTTGGTCTGGCGTGCCGTACATTCGAACTCCTCAATATGAATTGAGGTATAAACATCCTCGCGCACCAGCTTCTCGGAAATGACAATGGCATCCTCAAAGTTGTAGCCACGCCATGACATAAACGCCACAAGCACGTTACGCCCCAGGGACAATTCACCCTGATCCGTGGATGGGCCATCCGCAATGATATCACCCTTAACCACCGTATCACCCACCTTGACCAGCGGGCGTTGATTAAAACACGTATTCTGGTTGGAACGGCGATATTTGAACAAGCGATAGATATCCACGCCCGGTTCACCTTCAACCTGCTCACCCTCATTCACACGGACCACAATACGGCTCGCATCCACGCGCTCCACGCTGCCACCCCGGGAGGCCGCCATGGCCACGCCGGAATCGCGCGCGACCGCAGCCTCCATACCCGTGCCAACCAGAGGTTTCTCGCTCTTGACCAGCGGCACCGCCTGGCGCTGCATATTTGAGCCCATGAGTGCGCGGTTGGCATCATCATGCTCAAGAAACGGAATCAGACCGGCGGAAATAGAAATCACCTGACTCGGTGAAACATCCATATAGTCAATCGCCACAGGCTCGGCCATGATAAAATCGCCATCCTGCCGGCACTGGATGCGGTCAACCTTGAAATTACCCTTGTCATCCAACCTGGCATTGGCCTGGGCAATCACATGGCCGGCCTCGGCAATCGCGGACAGGTATTCCACCTTATCCGTCACGCGCCCATTTTCCACCTTGCGGTAAGGCGTTTCAATGAATCCAAACTCATTGACCTTGGCGAAGCATGACAACGAATTAATCAGGCCAATATTCTGACCTTCCGGGGTTTCAATGGCACACATGCGGCCATAGTGCGTGGGATGCACGTCACGCACCTCAAAACCGGCACGTTCACGCGACAATCCACCCGGACCCAGCGCGGACAGGCGGCGCTTGTGGGTCACTTCGGAAAGTGGATTGGTCTGATCCATAAACTGGGAAAGCTGCGAGGAACCGAAGAATTCACGTACCGCACCAATCATCGGTTTGGCATTCACCATGTCGGAGGGCATCATCTCATTCAGATCACCCGAACTGAGGCGTTCACGTATGGCGCGCTCCATACGCACCAGGCCAAGGCGAATCTGGTTCTGTAACAATTCTCCCACCGAACGCAAACGCCGGTTGCCAAGGTGGTCGATATCGTCCACCTCGCCTATGCCATCGCGTAATTTCAACAGGGTATCGAGGGTCAGCAGAATATCTTCATTACGCAGCGTCCCCTGATCCAGCGGAACATCTTCATCACTGATGCCCAGGCGGCTGTTGAGTTTCATGCGCCCGACACGCGACAAATCATAACGGCCTGCATCATGGAACATGGACTCAAACAGGGCGCGCGCGGTCTCCACGGTCGGTGGCTCGCCAGGACGCATCATGCGATAAATTTCCACCCGTGCTTCTTCCTTGCTCTGCACCTCGTCCAGACGCAGCGTATCCGCCAGCCATGGTCCACGGCGGAAAGCATCAATGAACAGACAGTCGAACGTCTTAAGTCCTGCTGTGCGCATGGCCTCAAGCATATCTCCGGTCACCTCGGCATTCGTATCGGCAATAATTTCCCCGCCCACGGCCAGTACCGGCGTAGCGATACTTTCACCGATGGCCACCTCTTCCGGCACGTCAATCCAGTCCACTCCGGCATCCGTTAAACGTTTGATAGCCAGTTTTGTGATTTTTTTGCCCTCGGCAACAACCTGTTTTCCGCCCGCATTAACATTAGTAAAGGCCCGGCTACCCAAAAACTGTTCGGGTACAAACTTGACCTGAAGACTCTTTTTAGCAAAGCGGAATATGCGACGCTCATAAAAACGGTCAAGAATTTCCTGCTCGGTATAACCCAGTGCCTTGAGCAAGATACCGGCCGGCATTTTACGGCGCAGATCAATACGAAAATTGACCTTATCCTTGGCATCAAATTCAAAATCCAGCCAGGAACCCCGGTAGGGAATAATACGTGCCTTAAACAAAAATTTACCCGACGCCTGCGTCTTGCCCTTGTCGTGATCAAAGAATACGCCCGGTGAGCGGTGCATCTGGGAAACAATGGCCCGCTCGGTGCCATTAATAATGAAGGAACCGTGATCTGTCATTAACGGAATTTCGCCCATATACACTGACTGGTCGCGTACTTCGCGCACCTGGCGCTTGACCGTGGAACGGCTGGCGGAGCGGCTGCCATGCCTTCCAGGATTGGGTTCATAAATCGTCAGGCGTAAATTCACCTTGACCGGCAATGCATATGTCAGATCGCGCCGAAGACATTCATCCAGATCGTAGCGCGGGGGTCTGTATTCCATATCAACAAAATCCAGCTCGGCATTACCGGCATAATCCCTGACCGGAAATACAGACTTGAATACTTCAGCCAGACGTGAGTCATTAATATCAGTTTTCCCCTGACCCACACCGAGAAAATCAATAAAGGAGTCTGTTTGAAGCTGCAGCATATTCGGCATGGAAATGACCGAATGAATGCTTCCAAAGTTTTTACGGATACGCTTTACTGACATTTGCTTTGCCATGTTGCAACCTCGCTGAAAGTTTCAGAAATGCATAAAGAACATACCCCGGTGGCCGAACGCCACCGGGGAAATGTCCGATTATTATCAGTGCTTAAACAAAAAAATGCTTACTTGAGTTCGACCGTTGCTCCCGCCGATTCCAGCTTGGCCTTGATTTCCTCGGCCTCTTCCTTGGCTGCACCTTCCTTCACCGCTTTTGGTGCGCCATCCACCAGGCCCTTGGCATCCTTCAGTCCCAGACCCGTGATTTCACGCACGGCCTTAATTACCTGAATTTTCTTGTCGCCGATAACCGTCAGTACCACGTCAAACTCAGTCTTTTCCTCAACCGCTTCAGCAGCAGCAGGCGCGGCCGCCATAGCCACAGGGGCAGCAGCGGAAACACCAAATTTCTCTTCCAGTGCGCTGACCAGTTCAGACATTTCGAGTACGGTCATGCTCTCGATTGCTGTAATCATGTCATCTTTTGTTAATGCTTTTGCCATCTTTTAGCTCCTTTTGCTTTTTGTTGTTATCTTGTTGGTAGATACTTGTAATCTGGATTATGCGGCCTGCTTCTGGTCACGTATCGCTGCCAGCGTACGCACAAACGAGGCAGGAACCTCATTCAATGTACGCACAAAACCGGACAATGGTGATTGCAGACCACCCAATAGCCTGGCCAGCAAGACTTCGCGTGAAGGCAAATTCGCCAGCACTGAAATCTCCGCTTTCTCCAGCCGCTTGCCATCAAGCACGCCACCCAATATCTGTAGCGCTTCGTTACCCTTGGCAAAGTCGGACAAAGCCTTGGCCAAACCAACAGGATCATTGCCATAGGCGATGGCTGTAGGTCCTGTAAACAGGTCTTCGGCCAGCGAAAAAATCGTGCCTTCAGCCGCCCTTCTGGCAAGCGTGTTTTTAACCACCTGCAAACTCACCTTGGCGGCACGCAATGACCCGCGCAGTTCGCCCATCTTGGCCACGGAAAGACCCCGATAGTGCGTCACTACGCCAGTATTCGCTTCCGACCAGGCAGCGTGCAGGTCTTCAACCACGCGTTGCTTGTCTTCCCGATTCACATCTACCCCCTTCTTTTCGATCCGCAAGAAGGAGCTCTCGCTCACCATCTATGCAGGATGTTTCCTATTAAGCCCGGTCTTGCGACCATGGCACCTGCAGTCTTGGACGAATCGTTTATTAACCGCCTTCCATCGTTTACACCATGGCTGGCGGTTATTCTTTTTGTAACGACTCAACTCACCCCTGAGTCGTTAAATTATATTTAACAGCTTCGCAAGAAGCCATTATTCGTGCCCGTGGACGGGCACGTATTCTTTATTACTGTGGCCGCTTTACTACAAACTCGCTACATCCACAGTAACGCCTGCACCCATGGTGGACGAAATGACCATACGCTGCATATAACGGCCCTTGGCGGCTGCCGGTTTCATGCGGTTCAGTTCATCCACCAGAAAGCGTACATTTTCTTCCAGCCTGGCCGCATCAAATGAACGGCGTCCTACCGGCGCATGCACCACGCCAGCCTTGTCTGTACGCACTTCAATCTGACCTGCCTTAACCGCTGATACTGCTTTGGAAACATCCATAGTCACCGTACCCAGCTTGGGGTTCGGCATCAGACCGCGTGGTCCCAACACACGCCCAAGCTTGCCCACCTGTGCCATCATATCCGGCGTCGCAACAATGCGGTCAAAATCCATGAATCCACCCTGCACTTTCTCCACCAGATCATCAGCGCCTACAATATCAGCGCCAGCCTCTTTCGCTTCATCGGCCTTTGCCCCTTTGGCAAACACCGCGACACGTACAGTTTTTCCGGTTCCGTGTGGCAGGCTGACCGATCCACGCACCATTTGCTCGGCATGCTTGGGATCCACACCCAGATTCACGGCCACATCCACCGATTCATCAAATTTAGCCGCAGGTTGTGCCAGTACAGCCTTGACAGCGGCATCAAGCATGACAGCCGTTTTCGGCGCCAGTTCACGTGCCGCTCGCATTCGTTTCGAAATTTTTGCCATCGATTAACCCTCCACTTCCAGACCCATGGAGCGGGCCGTGCCTGCAATAATCCGCATCGCGGATTCAACGTCGTAAGCATTCAGGTCAGGCATCTTGGTTTCAGCAATTTCACGCACCTGCGCACCCGTTACCTTGCCCACCTTTTTCTTGTTGGGTTCACCACTGCCTTTCTGAATCCCGGCAGCCTTTCTAAGCAATACAGATGCCGGTGGCGTTTTGATAATAAAATCAAATGAGCGATCCTTGTAGACACTGATCACAACCGGCAAGGGCATGCCGGCCTCTACATCCTGCGTTTTAGCATTAAATGCCTTGCAGAATTCCATGATATTCACACCCGCCTGTCCCAGTGCGGGACCCACGGGAGGCGCCGGATTGGCTTTGCCTGCCGGAACCTGTAATTTTATGAGAGTCGTAACTTCCTTAGCCATATGTCCTTCCTTTTAACCCTTCTCGACCTGGACAAAATCGAGTTCCACGGGTGTCGGCCTGCCGAAAATGGATACGCTCACTTTCAGCTTCGCCTTGTCTTCCATCACCTCTTCAACCACGCCGTTGAAAGAAGCGAACGGACCATCTATCACGCGAACAGCATCGCCCACATCAAACATCACCTTGGGACGAGGCCGTTCAACACCTTCTTCAATCTGCTTCTTCAGCGCCTCAACTTCCCTAACCGGCATGGGTCTGGGCTTGCCACCCGAACCCAGAAATCCGGAAACCTGGGGCGTATCTTTCACTACATGCCAGGTCTCGTCATTCATTTCCATCTCAACCAGAATATAGCCGGGGAAAAACTTGCGCTGACTGGTTACCTTCTGTCCCTTTTTTAACTCAACAACCTCTTCACGCGGCACAATAATCTCACCAAACTGTTCGGCCAGACCGGAGCGTTCGATCCGTTCCGTCAGACGCTCGACAACCTTATCCTCAAAGCTCGAATATGCCTGTACCACATACCAGTCCATCAGAGCACCTTCTGCACAAGCCAGCCCATGAGGCCATCAACAGCCCACAGGAACAGTGCCACAAAAATAACCATTACCACGACCATCAGGGTAGATTGCAGAGCTTCCTTGCGTTCCGGCCAGACCACCTTCCTGGCTTCGGCCTGGACTTCCCGTACAAATTTCTGCGCTTGTGCAATACGGCTCATCAATACCTTCCTTTTTTCATAAAGAACCTGGTTCTACTGGCAGGCCAGGAGGGAATCGAACCCCCAACCCCCGGTTTTGGAGACCGGTGCTCTACCAGTTGAGCTACTGGCCTTTGCTATTAACCTGCACTATTCATAAATGGTGCAGGTTAAACCTTTGACTCCGTATGCAGGGTGTGTTTACGGCAAAAGGGACAATACTTGCGTAGCTTCAACTTCTCCGTTGTTGTTCGCTTGTTCTTGTCCGTCGTGTAATTCCGCCGCTTGCAATCCTCGCAGGCTAAACTTAGCAAATCACGCATTTCCTAAACTCCAGAGGCAACAAAGCGGCAGCAGTGTTCACTGCCGCCGCTATTCATTGCCGATTCTTACTTAATAATTTCGGTAACGACGCCGGCGCCAACCGTACGACCACCCTCACGAATGGCGAATCGTAGTTCCT
>CAZJRL010000079.1:0-6741 GCA_964548425.1 uncultured Zetaproteobacteria bacterium
CAGGATGGGTCAGATTGCGAATACTCTTGCTTGTCGGAATTTCCACATACCAGGTAAGCATTACACCGAATTGATCCTTGAGATGGACACCATTCAACCGCTGGTATACGGGTAGTTTGACGGTTAGATCGAGGATATGCAGCGGTGCAGGTTGCCATTGCAAACCCAGTGTCACCGAGGTTTTAACGCCACCGTAGTTGGCCGGATTCCACAATGGTGTCATGAACGGACTGGCAGCATTGCCATGCGTGGCATGGCCTGAAAAACCGCTTACCGCTTCATCGGCCTGGCCGTGAATACGCCCCTTCCATTCGACATTGACTTGTGCCTGCCACAGGAAGTTGTAGCTGATCTGATTCATCAGATAGGCATCCAGTTTATACACATCGCCCAGTTGATAATTACGTGAATTATCATACCAGCGGCCTGTATACGTGCCGTCCAGACCCCACCACCACGGAGATTTTGAACCCTGGTAGAGCAAACCCAGAATAGGATCCACCGTACCGGAACCGAGTTGCATACCATAGGGAAGCAGCTCCGTTTGGCGTACAGCCAGCGGATGCGTGGTATTGCGCTCACCGATGGAGCCGGAAGGCAGACTTGCGCCGGTGAATAACGAAACCTCACTGGTTGGAATCAGTGGATCATCGGCGTACAACCGATACTTGGTCATCAACATCGTATCGGCAAAGCCATGCGACTTCATGATGTAGCTGGATTGGCCGGTCATCGTTGTCATCATGGAGTTAAACGCCATGCCCATACGATTATCCTGATACATGCCCATCACACCGGCGAAGAAATCGTCAGAAAACGAATAACCCAGTGCGATATTCTGCATACTCATATTCATGTATTTCTGCACGGCCATGAACTTGCCGGTAGGCTTTCCCATCATCACGGGCATGCCCAACAGGCTGTCGCCATTCACGTTGGATGCGCTGCTCCGTAATCCGTTCATACGCATGAACGACGGCTGAATCTTGAATCGGAACTCATAATTCTCCGGTACGCCGCCACCGGGAATATTCATCGGCATATTGCCGCCGCACTTGGTGCAGCACAGGCCGAGGTAGGCATGGGCGTCGGATGGCCACAGCACGAAAAGAGCCGCTGCCATCACCCACACAGATAATATTTTTTGTTTCATGTTAACAAATCCTCCTGAATTTATTTTTCCTGCGCGCAATATATGCACGCAAATCGCCCCGGTCTTACAACCGGAATGTCAAACGTGTGTGTGGAAAAATCAGCTGATTCTTGGAGGTGGAACAGGGAACGGCAGCAGGCGCGGTTTCAGCACAGGAGCGTCCGCGACTGCCACAGCCATCATGACAAGACTGATATCAAAATCAGCCAGCGAAACCGTATGCGGAGCCAGCAGATGTGGCAGACCACTGCTGTCATGATGTCCGCAGCATTCGATACGGCAATGGCGCATAGCCGGCGTCATCGTATGTTTTGTACAATTCATGGATGCTATTTTCGTAGGATGAAGGGGACAATAACTTGCCGCTTGTGCATTACTGCCAGCACCCATCGGTAGCAACGGAATGCTGCTGATGGCCAGAACTGCTCCGGCAAGGAAGAGACAAAACCCCTTTCGCATACGCAGCAGTATACGCAGGAAAGAATCATTTGTGCAAAGGGTTGTGACTTAGGTATCAATAATTTTCTTGCAAGGAAGCATACTATACCCCGACAATTGGGCCAGAGGTTAAACTATGCATAGCATTCGTTTTATTGCATTTCTGATGACATTGTTTCTTGCCGCACCTATGGCCCACGCCATTCAATATGAATGGTATGACGGCAAGGGTGTGGCGCATTCACTCAAGGCGTTTCAGGGCAAATCCGTTATCCTGCATTTCTGGGCATCATGGTGCGCCCCGTGCCGGAAGGAGTTGCCGGAACTGGCAGTATGGCGTACACAACATCCGTCCGTACCATTCGCCGCCATTTCGCTGGATCAGAATCTGGCTGATGCGAGAAATTATCTGAACCAGCAACACTTGCCTTTTCCGCCACTCGTGGGAAATATGAACGAGGCCATGCAACTGGGTGTGCGGGGACTGCCTACAACGATCATCATCGGCGAAGATGGTAAAATAAGACAGCGTCTGCTTGGTGCCCAGCCATGGGAGAATAATGAATTCAGTCGGAAAATCCTGTCGGAAGTTTCACCGTAAAGTACGCGAAGTTCCACAAAGTAGTTCTGTTTCATAAGCCTTGTGAATCTTTTCATTAAAACAGGTAAAGATCACTTTCTCAATCGATGTATGAGGATGTTCCCGTAGAAATGCCCGCACCGTTTTGACTGCAATATGGACCGCACGCTCAAGCGGGAAACGGTACACGCCACAGGAAATGGCAGAAAAAGCGATGCTTGTCACTCCATGCTCCATTGCCAGTTTTAGACTATTGCGGTAACACGAAGCAAGTAACTGATCCTCGCTGCGTTTGCCCCCATGCCATACCGGTCCCACCGCATGAATCACCCATTTGGCAGGAAGCCGGTATCCCTGCGTTATTTTTGCCTGCCCGGTGGGGCAGCCGCCCAGATTCCGACACTCATCCAGCAAATCAGAACCCGCAGCGCGATGAATAGCCCCGTCCACGCCACCACCACCAAGCAGGGATGTGTTGGCAGCATTAACGATAGCATCGATTTCAAGCTGTGTAATATCCGACATCATGCATGAAAGTGTAGTCATTCCGCTTGCCCTCCTTAGTATTATCTCCATGATAAGCCATTCTGAAACATCCGCCTATACACAAGGAGACCGAACATGACACATGTATTTTCCCTGCTGGCTCTGGCCATGTTTGTTTTTTCGACAGGCTGTCAGGCCGGTTCATATCATGACAGCGCCAAAGTGGAAAAAACCATCAGGGCCAATATTTCACGTCTCTCTCCCAATATCAAAGTGGATGCCATTAAACCGCTGGCTGCCATTCCGGGCCTGTATGAAATACAATCCCGTGGCAATATTTTCTATACGGATGCAACGGGAGATCACCTGATTTCCGGACACATCTTCAGCACAAGGGATCGAAAAGATTTAACAGCCACACGGCTGGAAGACATCAATCGCGTAGACTGGAACAAGCTGCCCCTGAAAGATGCGGTTGTATCCGGCGATCCGAATGGAACACCTGTCGCCATTTTTACTGACCCTGAATGCCCCTACTGCCGCCGGCTTGAACAGGAATTACCCAAGGTTAAAGGGGTAAAAGTGTACACATTCCTGTTCCCGCTTGTGCAGATTCATCCGGAGTCTCGTGCCAAGGCGGAAGCTATCTGGTGTTCAAAAGACCAGCACAAAACACTCCAGGACATCATGCTGAAAGATACGCCACTGAATAAAATAAAGTCCGCCAAATGCAGGACGCCCATTGACAATAATCTGGAGCTCGCTGCAAGCCTTGGTATTACGGGAACCCCTACTCTGATTGCCCATGATGGCCGTAAACGTGCCGGAGGCATGAGTGCTGAGAAGTTGATGCAGTGGGCCAAACGGTGATTTAGCCTGCGCCTGATGATTTCAGGAAGATTTCACCGTAAAGCACGACTTTCAGATTTTATATCTCGTCTTTACTCTGCGTAACTTTGCGTACTTTGTGGTGAATATTTCAATGGTGGAGATAACCTGAACAGATACGAAAACAGTAGCATACAGGAGAACGCATGCGCGAAAACAGACGACCGGATGAACTCAGACCGGTGCATATCGATACCGGATTCAATCTGCACGCAGAGGGATCGGCACTGATCAGTTTTGGCCATACACGCGTGCTTTGTACCGCATCAGTTGAAGAAAAGGTGCCGCCTTTCCTGCGTAACAGTGGAAAGGGCTGGGTAACAGGCGAATACGGCATGTTGCCACGTGCCACGCATACCCGTGGAAACCGCGAAGCCGCACGTGGCAAACAGGGCGGGCGAACGGTGGAGATTCAACGTCTGATCGGCCGTTCCCTGCGTGCTGTGGTGAATCTGGAAAAGCTTGGCGAACGTCAGATTCAACTGGACTGTGACGTGTTACAGGCAGACGGTGGCACGCGCACTGCTTCCATTACCGGTGCATGGGTAGCGCTCAGAATTGCCGTAAACCGCTTGCTTAAGAATGGCGTACTTGAAGAGGATCCGCTGTCAGGCCAGGTCGCCGCCATCAGTTGTGGTTTCGTGGGCAATGAGGCCTTGCTTGATCTTGAATACAGTGAGGATTCGCGTGCCCAAATGGATGCTAACTTTGTCATGGATTCGGGCGGTGGCATCATCGAAGTACAGGCCACGGCTGAAGACAAACCGGTATCCTGGGATCAGGTTGTGGCATTGAAGGAACTGGCACAGACAGGTATCACCGAACTGGCAAAATTACAGCTTGGGGCGGTAACACAGGCTTGAAGCTGGTGCTAATACCTTCACAAATAAAGCCACATGCAGAACCCCACAGGCGGTTCGGATCAAGGCATGGTGCGCAGGGAATGGTTGTTCCCTTGCCAAGCACCGTAACGCGGAGCCGGGCTGCCTGTGGGATTCCCTCCGGGCGAACTGCTGGGCGGCCCATCCGCTGCGTTGCGCCGGTTTGCCATAGCCGTGCTATACCCGCGCCGACGCGCCTTGCGGGCTGACCGCCCAGCGGCTCGCTGCATATGGCTTTATTTGTGAAGGCATTAGTAATTGCCAGTAATAATCCGAAAAAACGGACTGAAATAGCAGCTATCCTCAACGCTCCCGGCATGAATATCGTACCGGCTGAGGAAACCATTTTTGTAGAAGTTGCTGAAGATGGGAAAACCTTTGCTCAGAATGCCAGAAAGAAGGCCGAAGCCTTTGCATCAGCCAACCGTTGTGCTGCGCTGGGTGATGATTCGGGGCTGTGCGTGGATGCCTTGCATGGCGCACCGGGCGTGTATTCCTCCCGTTTCGCGGGAACTGATGCGAATGATGCCGCCAATAATGCCCGGTTGCTGCAAAAACTGAGTGGCGTAGCCAATCGCAAAGCATATTTTGCATGTTGCGTTCATCTGATATTTCCGAACGGACAACACTTGGCTGCCGAAGGTCGTGTGGATGGCGAAATCATGGAGCAGGAGGACGGGTCAGGCGGTTTCGGTTATGACCCACTGTTTTACTGTCCGGAATTGGAAAAATCCTTTGCGCAGGCTTCTCCGGAAGAAAAGGCATCCGTGTCACACCGTGGCCGCGCATTGAAAAAACTGGCGGAACAGCTTCAATGCAAATTCAGTTTAGACGCAGATAAACACAGATGAATGCAGAATCCTGTTTCCATCCGTGTTTGTCTGCGTTAATCCATGTCCACATTTTTTAATCCCTGCTGCCGGGCATGCCCGCGACTGGCTGAATTTCTTGATCATGTCCGCGTACAATATCCCGACTATCATTGTGCCCCCGTGCCTGCCTTTGGTGATACCAGGCTGCGCTTGCTGATTATCGGCCTTGCCCCGGGCATGCATGGGGCCAACCGTACCGGACGACCGTTTACCGGTGATTTTGCCGGCATCTTGCTGTATCAGACATTGTTCGATCTGGGTTTAAGCAATCAGCCCGTCTCTGAATCCGCAAATGACGCGCTTCAGTTGCATGGTGTCCGTATCACCAATGCCGTCAAATGCCTGCCGCCACAGAACAAACCGAAAACACTGGAAATTCGGACCTGCAACCATTTTCTGAAGAAGGAAATTGAAGTGCTGCCAGAGCCATGTCATCTGCTGGCGCTGGGAAAAATTGCACATGATGCCGTGCTCCGGGCCTATAGACTGAAACTCACCGCATTGAAATTCTCCCACGGTGCTGAACACCGGTTACCCGATGGCCGGAAATTCTTCGACAGTTATCACTGTTCGCGTTACAACACCCAGACCCGACGCCTTACGCAAGACATGTTCGTGGATGTGCTTCGCCGGGCAACAAAGATAAACTAACCCGAACTGCCTCTATTCAGCACATTAAACAATAAAAAGCATAGTCAAAAGCATCTCACCGCAGAGTACGCAGAGGAAGAGCAAAAAGAGAAAAACCAGATCAGGTGCTTATGATTTTATTACTCAAGTGTACAGGATAGTTCGATCTTGCAAATAGGCCGAAGTTGAAAACACAATCGCCACACACGAATTTTACAAGAGAATCTTTGCATCCCTTTACTCTGCGTTCCTTTGCGTACTCTGCGGTAAATCTTAAAGGTCCGCCGCACTGGCCTTGAATTGATTCATCTGGGAAAAAATCCGTGCAGGATATCTGGTGGCGCCAAGCGAGCCGTTATAGGCAGCCAGTGCCCGGGAAAGACTGCCATAGCGATCCTTGTACATGCGCAGGATGGCGCAACCATAACGGATATTAGTCTCAATCTCGAACAGGTTGTCATCTTTTGAACCCAGCTTCTCCTTCCAGAAAGGCATCACCTGCATCAGACCGCGGGCGCCGACATTGCTGATGGCAAAGTGGTCGAACTGCGATTCTACAGCAATCACGGAGAGAATCAGGTCGGGAGAGAGATCAAAGCGCTGACTGTAGATATAAACCCAGCGGGCCAGTGTTTGTGCTTCAACCGGATCATGTACCCAGGGCTTGATCACCTGCTGAATATCCTTCAACCAGACAGCCTGTTCGAAACCTCTTGCGGCACCCTTTTTCGGCGGTTTGAACATCTGATGCAGATGCGCCTGCTCTTCCGGCTGCATATCAAGAATACCCACATGCGTTTCCACAACATTCAG
>CAZJRL010000080.1:0-6492 GCA_964548425.1 uncultured Zetaproteobacteria bacterium
CCTAGGCGCGAGGAGAGAAGTTTGGTGAATCCAAATGAACGACGATCAACACCGCATGGCCTCATTTCAGGCGCACCACGGGCATTTCCTTCGGTCACAGCCCTGCGGGACGGGCTATTATTTTTTTGGCCGCTGCGGCGTTATCTTTCGCTGATGTGCATTCAGCACACTGCGCTCGAAATACCTTTCAGCGTCCCAAAAATAGCCGCGTCGCTACGCCTGGATTTTATGTGGACAGGCCCTAAATCAAAAAAGCTGCGTCACTGGCTGCCAAATGTTGTATCCTGATCAAAATCATTCCAGACATAGCCAGGATGTGCAAATGTATCGCTGGGAATAAAGAATGTAACCAGTTCCACCGCGCCAATCACCGTACGACCAACAGTATATAGCGCACCTTTCACAATTCCCCACGTGATACCTACAGCCACATTGCTATTGTTGCTGGTATTTACCACATTTTTTGGCAGCTCAATCCAGCCTGTTGCGGCATTAGCCAGACCGCGGCCAAGCTTGTTTGTTACCTGTGTTCCATAGCCGTCATCTGCCATTGCCACAGGCGCCGCACCCATTAACAACATGGCAAATATCGCTGGTAAGGATATAAAGAGTATTCTGTTCAATGTTATCTCCTCCGTTTTGTCATAATGCGTCCGATCCCGTATATGTGAATCCCGAACAATATTGAGTTTAGACTATGAAAATACACTTGCAAGTAATGATCCCGGCAGGTCATGAATCATGAAGGCTGGTGTTTTCTGGCTCTCGGATGCGCCTTATCGTAAATAACGGTTAATTTGTTAATATCCAGATGTGTGTAGCGCTCGGTTGTCGAAAGCGATGCATGGCCAAGCAATTCCTGAATAGCGCGCAAATCAACGCCTCCAGCCAGTAAATGTGTGGCAAAGGAATGACGCAGGCGATGTGGCGTAACCGATACATCCGCCCCTGTAGCCAGCGCGCGTTTTTTAAGCATCCGCTGAACGCCGCGTACTGAAAGTCTGTCTCCCAGACGATTCAGAAACAGCGCCTGCTGACTAACATCCGCATGCGCAAGACGAAGACCAAGGTAATCAGACAGCAGCTTGCGCACGCCATCCGGAATGGGTGCAACCCGTTCCTTGCCTCCCTTGCCACGCACGCGCATTTCCGCCTCACCCATGTCGATATCCGCCAGATTTAACTGCACGACTTCGGATACGCGCAAACCGCAACCATACATCACGGCAAGCAACGCCAGGTCCCTGCTCTCATTGACTGCATCAGTTGATTGCAAAAGCAAGGCCGTCTGTTCCGGAGGCAGTGTGCGCGGAAGCCTCCGGGGCTGTTTGGGCGCCTTGAGACCATCCGCAACATTCTCTGAGCACCAGCCCATATGGACTGCGACATCGAGAAAACTGCGCAGTGCGGACAAACGCCGGGCCAGACTGGCCGGAACCAGGCCGGATGCATGCGAAACCACCAGCCAGTCCTGTACCTGACTGCGGTTAACGGCGGAAAGAGAAACATCTCCACAATGCGCTAAAAAGCAATTCAAATCACGACGATAGGCTGCCACGGTATGGAGTGAGGCAAGGCGTATGTCCCTGAGCTGCCTTAAATATTCAGCAATGGCTTTGGAGATCTTCATTGATCGGCGGTCTCAAAACGCCCCCCGCCAAGCGCTTTGGCGACATACATGGCCTGATCCGCCATTGAAATCAATTCCTTCACCCTCAAATCCTTCTCCGCGGGCGAAGATGCCAGCCCCATACTGACACTCACCCTGTCTTCACCCAATTTAATCTTCCGGCATGCCTTAATGATCTTCCCGGCAATACTTTTTGCCTGTTCAGGTGAACATCCGGGAAGCAACAGGGAAAATTCATCACCCCCCATACGAATCAGCGGATCCTGTACGCGCACAATGTCACCTATTGCGCCTGAAATCCTGCTCAATACATCATCACCTGCTTCATGGCCATGGCGATCATTGATGCCTTTGAAAGCATCTACATCCATATACAGGCAAGCCACGCCAATACCTTTTCCAAACCATCTCGACAACGGCTGGTGACTGTGCGGTTGAAGAAAACGGCGGTTGTGGCTGCCGGTCAGTGAATCAGTGATAGCCAGCCGGGCCAGACGCTCACGCGAGACCGCATTCTCAAGGCTCAGGCCCACAACCTGGGCCAGATGTTGCAGAAAGTCCGCACTCTGGCCGGGTTCGAAACGGCCAGCCTCCACTGAACCCAGACCAAGCACACCAAACGGTCGTAACTGATCACCCAACACCAGCAACGCAATAGACCCAAGGTGGTGGTCACGCTCTCCCAACCAGTCAAATCCCTTTTCCCGGGTCAACCGCATCAGCCACACATGCTGCCGGTTGAGCCCCATTTTTATAATCTCCCCCTGCTCTACCCATACCAGATCATGTTCGGAGATATCCTCCATTTTTCTCCCACCCATAAAGCTGGATCGGTCGAACCAGAAACGGACCATGTCCAGTTCAAAGTTGCTGCGCAATCCACGCAGCAGAGCGAAACACAGGTCTTCCGGATCAGATGCAGCCAGTACGGTTGCCTCAAGTTCAAACAAACGGGAAAACAGATGCTCATTCGCACGCAGACGTTCCATAACTTCGCTAACATACTGACGCAATTGGTGATTTTCATCCGCCAGCTGCTGAATCCTGCGGGATGCATGGTCCCTGACAACAGGTGCGGATTCAGTCGGTGTTGGTTTTGACATGAAAACTCTCCACAGGTGGACGTACATTCAGGGATCCGCTTGCGACAAAGTGAGGCATTTGTCCGGCAAACAGCAACTGCCTGAGTGGAAGAATGTGGTTTGCATCACTGGCTCTCACATGTGTTTCAAGAAAATCGAGTGTGGCGCCATGTGGATGGGCAATCACAATCACGGGGATATGCCGGGACACCTTTCGTCTGGCTGCCTGCCATGATGCCTCCATATCTTCCATGTTCAGGCTATTATCCAGAAACACGCGCCGCTCACCCCAGCTTAGCCCGGCCTCTCTGGCCAGTTTCGCCGCAACTGAATCCTTGCTGGTACGCGAGTCGACAAAAAACAGGCCCCTTTCATGGCAAATATCCATCACCCAGCGCATCGGTATTTCCAGTGCCGTCAGACGTGATCCCATATGATTATTTACGCCTGCTACATACGGCACCCGCGCCAGATCATCCAGCATAATCCGCCGCACATCATCCTTGCTCATCCCGACCCGCAGGAAAGCACCATCCATTTGAATGCTGTATACCGGATTGGATGGCTCCATCGGCAAATGCAACATAACGACATGCCCCGAAGCATGCGCCAGCTCCGCAGCCTGAATAGCATATGGAGCGTTGGGTATGACTGAAATAGCAATGGGATACGGCAACTTCAGCACCCGCTTGAGCGCCTCAAGGTCATAACCCACATCATCCAGAATCAGTGCCATCCCCCGGGTGATGTTTATCTTCTGTTTTACCTTATGTGGCTCACTGAGATGATCCTGTATTGTGGAAAGGCGTTGTATGTCCTCATAAATCACAGTTGTGGTTTCCGGTAGAGATGCCACGGATCCCTGGTGACGGTCCATGGCTATCCAAAGCATCAAAACCAAAACCGCAGACAGTACAGTTAATGCAGCATATAACCAGGATGGACGCTTATTCCTAGCCATGCATCAATCTAGCCGTGCACAACAGCATGCAGTGCATGCAGGCCCTTAAGCATATCCAGCGCACGCTGCAATACATTGTCCTGCCCCAACCGTTTCTGCATAGCCTGACTTATTTCTCCATGTTTGGCTTTCTTCAGCTGTTTCCTGACTTTCTTTTTTTTGTTTCCATTCATCAGGTGCCCTTTCAGATCACGTTCAAACACGGTGGTTCGCTTGTCTTTCCCGGCGGCCTGAGCGATACGGGCCTGCTCGACAAACACATCCGGTTTGATTCCGGTTGCCTGAATGGATCGTCCGCTGGGCGTATAATACAATGCGGTGGTCAGCTTGATGGCAGAACCATCCGACAAGGGCACAACCGACTGGACGGACCCTTTGCCAAAACTTTGCGTGCCGATTAAAACAGCACGATGGTTATCCTGCAGTGCGCCGGCTACAATCTCCGAAGCTGAAGCAGAGCCATTGTTAATCAGGACAGCCAGTGCAACACCATCCAGTATATCCCCCGATTTGGCGTTAAAGGTCATATTACGACCGGTTCTCGATTTGGTGCTGACGATCCCCCCTTTACCCAGGAATAAATTGGAAACAGCTACCGCCTGATTGAGCAAACCACCCGGATTATTGCGCAAATCAAGCACGGCGCCATCCAGATGCCCCCCCGCCTGCTTTGTCAGTTCCGCTACCCTGGCTTTTAACAGTTTCGCCGTACGCTCCTGAAACTGGGTAATACGCAGATATGCATATTCAGGCGCCATTAAATCACCCTTAACGGATTTGACCTTGATAACCGCACGCACAATTTTGAATTCCAGGGGTTTATGTTCTCCCTCCCGGAAGACCGTGAGCACAATAGATGTTCCCGGCTTGCCACGCATCAACTTGACGGCTTCGGGCAAAGACATGTCACGTGTCAGCTGCTCATCAATCCTGATAATAATGTCTCCGGCCTTAACGCCGACGCGCCAGGCAGGCGTATCCTCAATGGGTGCGACAATGCGGATGCCTCCTTCGGCGGCGGATATCTCAATCCCCAGTCCTCCGAATTTCCCGGTCGTATCCACCTGCATCTGCTTGTACATTTCTTTATTCATGTAGTTGGAATGCGGGTCCAAATGACTCAACATGCCGGACAGTGCGCCATCAATCAGCTTCTCATCATTGACTTTTTCCACGTAAGATCGGCGCACCATTTCCATGACCTGTGAAAATTTCTGCAACTGTTTATAATTGGTCGCCGCCGAGGCCTGCTCCGCCAGCGAGTTCCATGCCAGAAATCCGCCTGCAACTATTATTACAGCACCTGAAATCATTACCGTTTTATGTAAAATTTTCATCCACAAACCCCATAGTTTTTTATCATACAGGTTACTTCCGACACCATTGTACAGGATTCACCGGACGCCCCTCATCACGCACCTCAAAATACAGGCGGACATTCTTCACCCAGCCCGTGCTGCCTACATCGGCCAGTAAATCACCTGCCTCAACCCAGTCCCCCAGATTCTTGTAAAGTGCGTCATTATGCGCATATACGGTGATAAGCCCATCCCCGTGATCCACAATAAGCATCAAGCCGTAACCGCCAAACCAGTCCGCATAGCGTACCTGCCCGGCGGCAATGGCCTTAACCTGCCCGCGCCCGTGGCGTGGTGCAAGCTGGATGCCAGCCAGCCTGGGACGTCCGGGTGCAGGTCTGGAGTGGAAATGAGCTACAATTCTTCCCTGAACAGGCCATGGCAAGCGCCCCTTTCGTTGGCGCATTGGAATCTGCTTTAACCCCGTATCAAAGGAAAGAAGCGTTGAACCAATCCCTTGCAGCAAGCGCTTCAGAGCAGCCTCCTGCCGCGCCAGCTCTGCATCGCGTTGTTTCTGCAGCCTTGCATCCTTGCGCACCTTGTTCCACAGCATACGTTTGGCCTTTCGGCGCTGTGCCAGTTGTAACTGGTGTTCCAGTTTCTCCTGCCTCAATCGATCCAGTTCCAGCCGCTGATGTTTAACCTGTTGTTCCATCCGTGCAAGATCAGCCACCACCTGTGTAAATTCACGTCGATGTTCCGCCTGCACGCTCATCAGCCGGGATAGAATATACTGGTGATGGGGAATATCGGTGACCTGCGCACCAAACATCACATCCATCCAGAGCGGTGGTCTCCCTGCATAGCGCCAGGCAGCAGCGGCTTCACGCATCATGCTGCGTTTAAGCGCATCCACCCGCTTCTCCAGGATCAATCGTCTCGCCGTCAAATCAGCGAGGCGGGCATCCGCCTGCCGCACAGCCGTAGCCGCCTGTCTGGCATCAGCACTGGCCCGGACCAATGCCCGGTCCAACTGTTTCAGTGAGCGGCCCAGTTGTCCCAGCTTTGATTCCAGTTGCTCGCGTATGGCTTGCAGGTGCATCCGTTCCTGCTGAATTTGTCTGATTTGAACGTGCACGTCGCCGCTTGCGTAAGCGGGTAGTGAAAATACAAATCCGGCCAACATGATAAAAATCGGGGACAGTATATTCATTTATCCCCCTTCTTTTTCCTGCCCTGCTTCAGTGGGCGTAAAACTCTACCCAGCCTTAGCTCAAGCATGTCAACAAATGTATCTTCACCCAATGGGCGGCCTGTCTTGGTGTGCTTTCTCAACGACTCCACCACCGCATCATCCAGATCACTGCTCAGATATGTTTGCCAATGTCTCACACGTTCCATCATTGGAGCAACCTTAACCAATTGATCATCCATTCCAGCAAGATGGGCTCTCGCACTGCTCCAGGCATAATCCTCCGGGCGCTTCACCATATTGGCATGGACAGGATTCAACTCCACATA
>CAZJRL010000081.1:0-6451 GCA_964548425.1 uncultured Zetaproteobacteria bacterium
ATTTATTATCCGGGTAGGCAAAACAGACCAATTTTCTTGCGATTGTTCAGTCCTGTTTGATTTTCCCTATGCGGCTATTTTTCCACTTGAACTGATACATGGCGACCGGCACTCGCCAGCAGGTTGACCAGAATGTCCACGCTGAAGCGGCCAATTTCTCCGCGCATCAAATCACTGATCCGGGACTGATGCACACCCGGTTTACCGGCAGCCTGCACCTGCGTCATGCCGAAATACGAGGATATATTCCCATTCCACTGCACTCCGGATCAGGCTGCCTTCTTTGCCTTGCTCCAGTCCACATACTCCGAGGAATCATGACTCTCCCAGAAGCTGCGCTCTTCCTGCTCTGAGCCAAATTGAGGTATCGGCTTAGGTTTCCTGCTCATAAATTCTCCTTTCCTTCCGCGACATGTCTCTGGCTGAGATCACACGCAATTTGGTGCCAGGCACGCAGGATAATGATTAAATTGTCATCCATTACCCCTGCCGACTATTGTATATCAGACCGTCCGCGTCATGGTAGTCATCCAGCACCCTGGCCGCTTCCCGGTGGCATACGCCGGTGATCACCCGGATGCCGCGGGACTCCAGTTCATCCATCCAGTGCGGATGCTTTGGCCCCTCGTCAAAACCGATCCGCTCCGCTTCCCGGCTGGCGGCGCCGCAAACAAGCTGACGAATCCCCGACCAGGGGAGCGCGCCAAAACACATGGCGCAAGGCTCAGCGCTGGTCACCAGTTCGCACGGTGGAAGACCCCCGGCCCCAAGGTCAAAATTCCGCATCAGGCGCTGGGCAAACATGATGGCTGTCATTTCCGCATGGGCGATGCTGCAATTCAGCGGCGCCACGCGATTAACGCCGGCCGCAAGAAGTTGCCAGGTATCCATGCGAAAAATTGCGGCACCAAACGGGCCGCCTGTCCCATATTGCACATTTAGCCGGGAAAACTCGATGACCAGACGCATGCGCTCCTCCATCGAGGGAATCTCAGCGCGTATGTTCACCAGCCGTTGTGTAAGCCACGCCGGCAGCGTAAACAACATGGGATCACCGCTGATGGAATCCTCTCCGCAGTCGGTCTTCACGGCTTATTGCGTCACATCCAGTCCTTCAGCCTGCCATGCGGCAAAACCACCGGCCATAGACTTAACATGTGTAAATCCCATCTTCCCGAGCGTGGCCACAGCCAGGGCGCTGCGTGCGCCACTGGCACAATACGCCACGATTTCCTGCTCCCGATCTGTCAGACGCGCTTCTCTATGTGGAAATTCCAGATCGGCCTTAGGTTCAAGCAAGCCACGCGGTATATGCAGCGCCCCCGGGATATGACCCTGCGCCACCTCACCCGGTTCACGTACATCCAGCAACAGCACATCCGGATTGTCCGCCATCAACTTTACAGCATCTCCTACCGATATTTCCTCAATGTTACTTTTTGCTTCGGCTACAAAATCCTTGAATGATTTAGCCATGTTGCACCCCCTGTCTCATTTAACCTGAACTGTTCAGGCGATGATGCCTGTTCTACATGAATGCTGAATAGTTGCCAATCAGGAAACAACAAAGCCAAGACAAAACAACATGCCCGTCCAGTGTGATTTAAGGAAAAAGGGGAAGCTCCAGAGCTCGCCCTGATGCAGCAGGCGGATGAACAGGTATGACTGCCATGCTGCGGCCAACCCCCATCCAAACCACGAAGAACCGCCGTATTGCCAGCTTGCAATCGCCAGAAAGGCCAGCATCAGGAATCCCGAACCAATCACCGCTGCAATACTCCTGTCGCCAAACCACAGCGCCGTTGATTTAACGCCGACTTTTATATCATCGGCGCGATCCCCGATGGCATAGGCCGTATCGTACGATAGCGACCAGCAGATATTGGCGGTAAACAGCAGCCATGGAATGGCTGAATCCGTTACACTTCCACGTTCCGCCGCCCATGCCATGATTGCACCCCAACCAAATGCCATCCCCAGCCAGGCTTGCGGAAAATGTGTATATCGTTTTAAAAATGGATAAATCGCAGCCAGCAATGCACCTGCCACCGCCAGCTCCATCACCAGCAGTGAGGTTTGCGCCACCAGTAGAAGCGCAACTAGAAGCATCAATATAAATCCGGCCAGCGCCACTCCCGGAGCAATACGCCCGGCGGCAATCGGCCGGTTCCTGGTGCGTTCCACATGCGGATCAAAATCACGATCGGCAACATCGTTAATCACGCATCCGGCGGAACGCATCAAAAACACCCCTGCCACAAAAATCAGCAGATTTCTTGGCTCGGGATGTCCGTGAGAAGCGGCCAGCAAGCCCCACAGCGTAGGCCACAACAACAGCCAATAGCCGACCGGCCTGTCAAGGCGAAGCAACCGTATCCAGTCGCCAGCCGTGCCAACCGGAAAAATATTCATCAACGATACCGCCTCGCCATCTGCGCAATACGATTCCAGATTTCACTGTGAAACACCTCGACCACCAGCGCCCTGGTGCCGGACTCGGAACGCAGTACTGAACGCCGTGCCCAACGTCCTGCATACAGCCCGTCACCGCCAATCCGGGCTACACACAAGTCCGAGCGGGCCAGTAAAAGCCCCCGATCAAGCAACAGATTGCCGAGGGGTTTACACCCTTCCTGCAGGTCATTCATCAAATCGGTGGGCAGGCTGTCCAGTGGTAATACGGACTCCGCATCAAACATCACGGACTGGCGATGCATAAGCGAGACACGCCGCCGCAAGGCTAGTGATCCCACATCGCATGCAAGCAGTGCCGCTTCACCTGCACTTGCCCGATCTACAAACTGATCATGTAAACGGACATCCACCCGTATGGCATAATGCCGCTCAAGAAAACGAGTCAGCGATCCCGCAATCGTCAGCACCGCTGCCATATCACGGGAAACTCCGTTTTCGCCCGCTTTCCATGTACGTACCGGCAGCCAGTCAGGGGACTGTAAAGAACCAAAAAACATGCCCGCATCATGGCCCAGGCGCGATGAAGGTCAAGAGGCTTGCGCTGCAGACGATTTTACGGCCAAATCCGGGCATGCAGACATGCCGCCTTTATGTCCGGTCCCCTCTGGATAGCGGACGGGAAATCACTCTCGCCGATGAACAGGGGCATTACCTGCGTCATGTGATGCGCCTGCAAAACGGCAACTCCGTTATCCTGTTTAATGGCAGGGGAGGGGAATACAAAGCATGCATCCATGATTTCGCACAATCAGGTGTTGTCTGCCATATTGAAGAATATATTCCGGTAAATCGTGAAATGCCGTGTAAAACACATGTTATTCAAGCCGCCTGCCGTAGTGAGAAAATTGAAACTGTTCTGCAAAAAGGAACCGAACTGGGCGCCGCCAGCTTTCAAATCCTATGCACCGAACGCTCTACACTCAGGCTGGCCGGAAACAAACTGGATACCCGCCTCAAACGCTGGGGGAAAATTATATTAGAAGCTGCAGAGCAAAGCGGGCGTACCCGCATCCCTTCCCTTCACTGGCGCCAGTCTTTGTCGGATATTCGTCTGTCCGGACTGAGTTATGCCATGCATCCACTTGCAGCGCAGACCTGGATACAGGCCAGAGAACGTATAGTCCAGGCCAGTGAGATAGACTTTCTCATCGGCCCGGAAGGAGGACTAAGCAAACCCGATTTGGATGCGTTGATGGAAATGGGATGCAATACACTGGCCTTTGGTCAGCGTATTATGCGTACCGAAACCGCTGCTCCGGCTCTGCTTGCGGCCATGCAGGCCATACAACAGGACACGGATTAGATATGCACGCACTCCCAACTGAGGTTTCCAGGTTCAAAAGCTAACCCATCCTGTTACAATGCGCGCTGATTCACAGGAAGAAGCGCCGATGTAGCTCAGCTGGTAGAGCAGCTCACTCGTAATGAGCAGGTCGTCCGTTCGATTCGGATCATCGGCTCCATCTCCGCCTGCCCTTTACCCATAAATCGCGCTTCAGAACCCTTGCAGACAGGTCAGACCAAGGCGCGGCGTGAAGACAATAGTTGTTCCATTGGCAAACGCCGCAACGCCGGTATGGCATGTCTGCAAGGGTTCCTTTCGGGCGAGCCGCCCATCAGCCATCTGCTGTGTTGCGCTCTCTTGCAATGGAGCAACCATTGCGGCGAGGAGCGTGCCTTGCATATGACTGATGGGCGACTCGCTGAATCGTGATTTATGGGTAAAGGGCAGGCTTAGCCTGTTTCAGGCAGCTTCCTCACTGGCATCCATCGCAGGCGTAACCACATCTGTATCCACACCGTCAGTTTGCTCAACATCTTCCACCTTCGCGGAGGGTTTAACCTCTTCAGGAATCTCCGGTTTTGGCACCAGACGGGATGCAAAACCCGTACCTGCCGGCAACAATCGGCCAAGCACAACATTCTCCTTGAGTCCCTTCAGCCAGTCCACCTTGCCCGCCAGCGCTGCCTCGGTAATCACGCGCGTCGTTTCCTGGAAAGAAGCCGCGGAAATAAAGGAGTCCGTAGATAGCGACGATTTAGTGATGCCCAATAAAACCGGTTCGAACGTAGCCGGGGGTTTCCCCTCTGCCTCCAGTATACGATTTGCCTCTATCACCGCCCTGCGTTCCGCCTGCTCTCCGGCAATAAAGTTTGAAGCGCCCGGGTCATTGACCTGAACCTTGCGCATCATCTGCCGTACAATAACTTCGATATGCTTGTCGTTAATCTTCACACCCTGCAAACGATAAACTTCCTGCACCTCATCGGTCAGATATTTAGCTAATGCCTCAACACCAAGCACGCTCAGAATATCATGGGGTGCAGGCGAACCTTCCATCAGGCGCTCACCCTTACGCACACGGTCTCCCTCCTGGACAATGATATGACTGCCCTTGGGAACCTGATACTCAATGGGATCGGAACCGTCATCCGGATTGACCAGCACACGCCGCTTGCCGCGGATATCCTTGCCAAAGGAAATGGCGCCGTCCCTGGCCGCAATAAAGGCCAGACTCTTGGGCTTGCGAGCCTCAAACAACTCAACCACGCGCGGCAAACCTCCGGTGATATCCTTGGTTTTAGTCGTCTCACGTGGAATGCGCGCCAATACATCACCCGCTTTTACTTCCTCATTTTCCTCGACATTTAAAATAGCTCCCGGTGACAGAAAATACCGAGCTGGCGTATTCGTGCGTGGCATCATGACCGGGTCGCCTTCCGGATCCTTCGGGTCCACAAGCTGTAATTGTGGCCGCAGTGCCACCTTGCGTGTTTCGCTCACCTGTGTAATGACACGATTGGAAAGCCCGGTAACTTCATCCGTCTGCTCGCGCATCGTCCTGCCCTCTACCACATCCTGATAACGCACACGCCCGTCCACTTCGGCAATCAGCGGCATGGTGTACGGATCCCATTCGGCCAGGACCTGGCCAGCCTTCACCTTGTCGCCATCCTTCACCCGCAGACCCGCTCCATACGGAATCTTGTGGCGTTCGCGTTCCCCGCCCTTGGCATCTTCAATCAGCGCCTCGGCATGGCGGTTGATAATTACCGCAATCCCTTCCTGATCCTGAACCGTGACTTCGTTCTCAATCTTCAGAATACCGGCAAACTTGGCTTCCACATGTGCCGCTTCAGCCGAACGGGATGCCGTACCACCCACATGGAAGGTGCGCATGGTCAGCTGGGTTCCCGGTTCACCAATGGATTGCGCAGCGATCACGCCCACGGCTTCACCGAGGCTGACCGGCGTGCCATGTGCCAGATCGCGTCCATAACAGGCTGCGCACACACCATGGCTGGACTCACAGGTCAATACTGAACGAATGCGGACGCTATCCACGCCTGCATCGTCAATCTTGGCAACCAGTTCCTCGTTGAGCATGGCTCCCGCCGGTGCAATTTCTTCACCACTAAGCGGATCGCATGCTGATTCAATCAATACACGCCCCAGCACACGTTCTGACAACCCTTCAACCACTTCACCACCCTCCATCAACGGTGTCATGGTGATGCCTTGCTTCGTACCGCAATCCTGGATGGTCACCACGCAATCCTGGGCGACATCCACCAGCCGGCGGGTAAGATAACCGGAGTTCGCGGTCTTCAGTGCCGTATCCGCCAGACCCTTGCGGGCACCGTGGGTGGAAATAAAATATTGCAGCACCGTCAGACCTTCACGGAAATTTGCCGTAATGGGTGTTTCAATAATCGAGCCATCCGGTTTGGCCATCAAACCACGCATACCAGCCAACTGGCGAATCTGCTGAGCCGAACCACGGGCGCCGGAATCCGCCATCATATAAACGGAGTTGAATGACTTCGTCTTTTCCTTCTTTTTGCCATCCGGTGATACCACTTCTTCCGTAGCCAGATTATCCATCATGGCCTGCGCTACGTTTTCCGTGGTATGCGTCCACAAATCAACCACCTTGTTATAACGCTCGCCTGCCGTAATCAAACCATCGGCATA
>CAZJRL010000082.1:0-6332 GCA_964548425.1 uncultured Zetaproteobacteria bacterium
AGCCGCCATGACCGGATCAAGACCTGTAAGCGGTTCATCATAAAACACTATTTCCGGCTTATGGCAGATGGCACGTGCAAACCCGGCACGTTTGATCATACCCCCGGAAAGTTCAGCCGGCATCAGATTTTCGGTGCCGGAGAGGCCGACCATATCCAGCACATGGCTGGCCCGTTCCCTCGCCTCCTTTTTGCTTACGCCATGCCGCAACAAAGCAAATGCAACATTCTCCCAAACGGGTAGGGAATCAAACAAAGCTGAACCCTGGAATACCATGCCGATACGGCGCATACGCTCAAGTTGTTCTCGTTGCGGCAAAGCGCTCCAGTCTTCGCCATCCACCAGAATCCGGCCAGCATCCGGCTTGAGCAATCCCAGCATACATTTCATCAGTACGCTCTTGCCCGTACCGGAAAGGCCAATAATGACCATGGACTCACCCGGCATAATGTCCAGGCTGACGCCATCCAGTACACACTTTTTATTAAAGCCCTTCTGGATATCACACACCTGAATCTTTGGCGTTGTCACCGGAACATCCATGCCGTGAGAATGTAGTCGGAAACCAGGATGCTCATGGCGCTGACGACCACGGCTCTGGTTGTTGCATGCCCCACGCCCTGCGCACCGCCACTACAATTGAATCCCTCCGAACAGCCTACAACTCCGATAATACCACCAAAGAAGGTGGCCTTGACAAGCCCCGAGAACAAATCATTTAATTCCAGAAACATCGTTGAATTTTCAATGTACACAGCAGGCGTCTGCTCAAGGAGGAACACGCTGATACCGTATCCGCCGACCATGCCAATGGCATCAGCCAGCGCCACCAGCAAAGGCATCATGAGTACAACCGCAAAAAGGCGGGGGAGAATGAGGTAACGAAAGGGATCCGTGGAAAGCGTCCATAAGGCGTCAATCTGTTCGGAAACACGCATCGTACCCAGTTCGGCGGCAAATGAAGCGCCAACCCGGCCAGCCACCATCAGACCCACCAGCACAGGCCCCAGTTCCCGCAACATGGACAGGGATACAACTGTCGCCACCATACTTTCCGCACCAAAACGGTGAAATCCAACATAAGATTGCAGGGCCAGAACCATGCCTGTGAACAGAGCGGTCAACAACACAACCGGCAGTGATTGTACACCAACCTCCTCGGCCTGCTGCAGGGCAAGCCCAGGATACCACGGCGGTGAAGTCATGTTGCGAACTGCTTTTAACAGGGTACTGGCATATGCGCCGGAGTGTATACATGCAGCCTCCAGCAAACTGCCAAGACTCTGAAGAAATTTCACATTACCGCCTTCCGCATGACACGCTCCCCTAATCCGGTAAACAATTCATATGCAATGGTTCCCGCCTGCCGCGCCACTTCCACGGCTGGCATGGCACCTCCCCAGAATTCCACCGTATCACCGGCTGCAAGAGAAACCCGGCTGGCATCCAGAAGACAGTAATCCATGCATACGCGGCCTGTAACAGGGAGTATAGCATCTTTCCCCTGTTTGTTCGCAACGATGGCCATGCCGCAATTGGAGAGCGCGCGTGGTAACCCGTCTGCATAACCCAATGCCGCAATGGCGATACACATATCCTTCGGGGCGGTAAAAGTTGCACCATACGAGACACTCTCTCCCTTGCGTACAGTGCGAATCTGCATAATGCGGCTGGTGAGTTGCATAACGGGTTGTAGTCCGAGTGAATGATTTCTTACCGGCTCAGCACCGTACAGCGCGATGCCGGGACGTACGACATCCATGACATATTCCGGCATGGTTATGAGTCCGGCGCTGTTTAACAGGGAAACAGACACAGGTTCGGGAAGTGCCGCCAGGTATTGCCGGAGAACCTCTGCCTGCCGGCGGTTAAGTGGATGACCCGGTATATCAGCACAGGCCAGATGGCTCATGATGCCCGCAATGTGAATATCCTGTTCCCGACAAGTCGTAAACATCTGCAGCACATCTTCACAGCCCAGCCTGCACATTCCCGTGTCAACCTTCAGCCATACACGCTCCGCAAATGAAACATTCCCAAGTATATTGATCTGCCACGGCTCGCTCACAATCGGGGTCAGGCCGGCTTCCCGGCACAAACCGGCATCCTCCCGGTCAAAGATGCCGGAAAGAATCACAATATCGGGTTTTTTCCCTAACATGCGCCGTAGCCGTAAACCTTCCGCGGCATCCGTAACCGCAAAAGACAGACAGCCTTCGTCCAGCAGGGCGGGTGCAATCAGGTCAAGGCCATGACCGTAGGCATTGGCCTTGACGACGGCCATAATTGCCGCATTTCCTGCTCTTTTTTTCAGTGTACGGTAGTTATGGCGTAAATGACCGAGGTGAATTGTAGCGATAGCAGGGCGGCTCATTGAATGAGTTTATATAAAAACATTGGAAGAAAACAGCATGAACCGCAAAGGACGCGGAAAAGACCAAACATTTCACCGCGGAGTACGCAAAGGGAAGTAATTCAAAGGAACTCACCACAGAGGACACAGAGAGCATAAAGAGCACAGAGGCAAGTCAAAATCTTTATATATGTTTTTTTACTTTGCGTCCTTTGCGGTGAAACGCTTTCGATTATGCCTGTTTCACTTACATTTCATCAAAACCCGCACGTGAAGCGTGGCTTTCGAAACGGGTGTATTCATTCAGGAAGGTCAGGTTCACAATGCCCGTCGGGCCGTTTCTCTGCTTGGCGATAATGAGTTCGGCCAGTCCTTCATTCTCGGGCTTCTTGTTATACACCTCATCGCGATAAATAAATGTAATCACATCCGCATCCTGTTCAATGGCACCGGATTCGCGCAGGTCAGACATCATGGGACGCTTGTCGGCACGGGATTCCAGTGAGCGATTGAGCTGGGACAGGGCAATAACCGGCACACTCAGTTCCTTGGCCAGACCCTTGAGTGAGCGTGTGATTTCACTGATCTCCTGTTCCCGCCGTTCGGCATCCCGGCGCCCGCTCATCAGTTGCAGGTAATCGATGATCACCAGATCAAGGCCACCAGCCTCTTTTTTCAGACGGCGGCATTTGGAGCGTAATTCGAGTACGGAAATAGCGGGCGTATCATCAATAAAGATAGGAGACTCGGCCAGAGCACCTGAATGTGCGGCGAGCTTGCGCCAGTCCTCGGCGGAGAAGCGGCCGGTACGCAGCAACTTCATGTTAACGCGCGCTTCACTGGCCAGCATACGCAGGGCAATCTGCTGGCAGGACATTTCCAGTGAGAACACCGCAACCGCTTTGGCATCTTCGGCCTCCATCGCGGCATTGCGGGCAAGATTCATGGCAAATGCTGTTTTACCCATACTGGGACGTCCGGCGATAATAATAAGGTCGCTTCGCTGCATGCCGGATGTGATCTCGTCCAGATCTGAAAATCCTGTAGGGATACCGGTAATCGCTTTCTTTTCGGCATAACGTTTTTCCAGCTGATGATAGCCTTCCACCATCAGGTCACTCATTTTACTGAAGGTAGGGCGTGAGCGACTGAACCGTTCGGCCACGGCCAGCACATCCATTTCAGCCCGGTCCAGATGTTCACCGACATCCAGTGAGGGCTCTTCGTAAACATTCTGTGAAACCCTGAAACATACATTCAGCAGTTCACGCAGCACAGCGCGCTCGCGCACAATATGACCATAATGATTCACATTGGCGGCAGTCGGGATAGCACTGATCAGTTCACCCAGATAACTCTCGCCACCGCATGAATCCAGTTGCTTGCGTTGTTCCAGGTAATCCTTAATGGTGAGTGCATCCACGGGCTGGCCCTTGCCTGCCAACTCCTGCATGGCGGTAAAGATCAGACGATGCCGTTCAGCGTAGAAGTGTTCGGGAAGGAGACTTCCTTCCATCCGTTCCAACGCCTCGGGGTCCAGCATAATTCCCCCCAGAACCGCAAGCTCGGCATCATGCGCATGCGGCGGAACGTGCTCCCGAATGGAGTCACTTCGCAGAGGGGTAATTTTTCGGGTCACACGTTTTCGGATTCAACCGTCACAGCAAGGTCAGCGGTCACATCCGGATGTAAACGGATACGGAAAGAATGCTTGCCCACCATCTTGATCGCATCCTCAAGAATGATTTGCCGCCGTTCCACCTCATGCCCGGCCTCGCATAACAGATCAACCAGTTCATGTGTGGATACGGAACCGTACAAATGCTCGCCATCCGATGTGGCACGGGTAATGGACAGGCTTAAGCCGCCCAGTTTTCCGGCCAGTGCCTGTGCACGCTCCAGCGCATTGCGCTGGCGTGCTTCCAACTGTTCGCGCCGGCGTTCAAACACCTTTTGATTGGCGTGACTGGCCACCTCCGCCTTACCCTGCGGCAACAGAAAGTTGCGTCCATAACCAGGTTTGACGGTCACTTCGTCGCCAACATTTCCAAGCCCTTCCACACGTTCCAGAAGAATTAACTGCATCATGATCCTCCATTCACCGGCGTCATATTCCGGCGGTAATCAAACCATATATCAAACAATCCTATCACGGTGAAGGGTAATACCATCACCGGTTGTATCAACAGTACGAGGTACATCAGCACAGCCAGTAACTGCATTCGCCGTATCTGTAACCATGTATGCGCAACAGCCAGCCCTTGTGCAGCCAGCAGGCCGGCAATCAATATATCTACATTGACTGCGATATACTGCACTGTTCCCTGCACCAAGGCACCCACAGCGGCAAGCGCCAGAAACAGGTATCCGATCGCCGAATCCAGGTGCAAAGCGTTGGCTGGCCGTGCATCGCCCCGGAAGAATCCATAATATATGGCAATGCTGCGTGCCAGCAATACATTGCCCCACCAGACAAGCCACAGACTCAGCGCCATAAGACCGGGAAATATCCACACCGTAATATGCCGAATACGCTGCATCAGTACCGCATCCATTTCCTGTTGCCCCTGCATGGCATTAAACAGGGGCGATAATGCTTGGTCGACAAATTCTCTTGCCGTTACATCATGGCTGGACACGCCCGCAATCAGGGCTGCCAGCATCGCCGTTCCCAGACCAATAGCCAGATGTTGCGCGCTTCTGGATATCCCTTCTGTCCGGTTCAGGCTTGCCGCCGCCAGGATGGGAAGCAGGCCATACAGCGTCAGCAACATAAGCCCCGGCTCCAGTGATGCATGCGCGGCGACACTTATCAATATGGCAGCCAGAACCGCTACCTGTGTCCCAAATACCGCTCCGCCACCCAACGTAATCAGGGCGAACAGCGTTGGCGTAAGCAGATGCAACGCCAGCAGTGGGATGGAGAGCGCCGTTCCCGCAAACCACAACGTCATGCCAAACATCAGCACAGCCACCAGCGCGCATGGCAGGCGATGGGTCAGTATCCACTCGGCTGCCGGAAGCATGGCGCGTGCATCCTGCGTCATATCACACTGCCTGTATCAGTAACCACTGGGTTCTCCGAAAAAAAATCGTCACTTCCTACCTGTGTGTTGCATGCAAACAGACACATATTGCATCCAAACCACGCCCTGTGATTTTCGGGATGCCCGATTGTATGATCAATCGCGATGCAGTGGCGTAAATGGAAGTAGCGCCAGATTACGGGCGCGTTTCACTGCTGTCGTCAATGCACGCTGATGCTTGGCACAGGTCCCGGTTACGCGCGCTGGCAAAATTTTATAGCGATCGGTAATAAACTGCTTCAATAAATCCGGATTTTTGTGATCAATCCGCATGCTGGTATCAGCGCAGAATTTACAGAATTTCCGTTTGCGTGGATAACGGGGGCGCCGTGATGGCGGACGCCGGTCATCGCTGCGGCGCTCTCCACGCGCACCTGCGGTGCGTTCGGTACTCCGCGCACCTGCGGTGCGTTCGGTACTCCGCGGAGCCGGACGGCTTTCAGCAGTTGTTTCAGTTGTCTTCACAGGCTCTTCAGCCATTTTCATATACCTCCTTAAGAACTTTGACCTATGGGTTGGCAGCAGTCCACCCATACCTCCACCTGGCCCCAGTGAGATTCACCATGGCGGCTGTAATAGCGCCGCCGAAGCCTGCCCTCAATGGCCACCATGCTGCCTTCATGCTGTGCCAACGCATGTGCTTCGTTACCTGTTGCCCGCAAGGGAATCGGCTGGCTTGATTCACTTGTAGCCCGCGCAGCGCCCAGATCAGGTCTGGAAATCATCAGCGAGGCAATCGCGGCCGGGCTTCCATCGGAAGTCCATCGCTGGCGTATATCCGCCAACACACCCCGTAAGCGAACCTGATTTTCCTTAGCCTGCGGCATCTCCTGCTACCTCTGTTGCTACATCCTGTTCGGTCGGTTTCTCTTCAGCCGGTTTCTCTTCAGCCG
>CAZJRL010000083.1:0-6323 GCA_964548425.1 uncultured Zetaproteobacteria bacterium
GAAATCGGACCCATATGGCCGGGCAGTGCGCCGGTTTGTTCTTCCAGGGAAGCAGTACGGCCGTCCCAGAATAACGACGTGTAGTAGGCGGCATTGATCCATGACGGGGCCCAGCGGCCCAGCTCGCCGCCATGACCGAAGGCGCGTGGCGTATGCCCGCCGCCGCCGGCAAACGGCAGGTGGCAACCTGCACAACTGATGGAATTGTTTTTGGATAAGCGAGTATCAAAGACCAGCTGATGGCCGAGAGCTATCTTTGCTTTGGACTGCGGATTATCAGCAGGCACGGGCACGGGCGGCAGTTTCCAGTCGGATAAATCCTCGGCTTGGGCAGAGGGTGAAAACGGCATCCCCGTTATTAGCGCGAGGGAACACAGGAACAGGGTATATTTCATACTATTCTCCTTAGATAGGAATGATTCCTATTAAAATTTAATCATAGTTACTTATTTCTTATTGTCAAACCCTACTATTTAGTAGATAATCCTAACTATGGATGCCGCCACCCTGTCCAATGATCCATATGCCTTGCTGCGCGCACATGGCCTTCGCGCTACGCCACAACGCGTTGCCGTAACGCAATTATTGATAAAGCAGGACACACATGCCACGCCAGGGGAAGTATATGCGAGATTGAGAGAAGTTTTTCCTTCCATATCACAAAATACCGTGTATTTAACGCTGGATCACCTGGAAAGGGCGGGCCTGCTTCGCCGGATGCATATTGCGGGACGGATGGTATTTGACAGCAATACACAGATACACGATCACGCCTGTTGCCGGAACTGTGGAACGATTTTGGATTTGCCGTCGGTGGGATGCTCCGATGCACCCGGTGAGTTGAATGAATGGCAGGTGGAAGGTGAAAGCCGCTTGTGGACAGGGCTTTGCCCCGACTGCATCAAATCTGAATAGGGGCCTTTCGCTTTCCCTGCTTTTACTACGCCTTCAAATATTGCAGTGTTGAAAAATTTCAACGATATCCGGATCAAATTGTTCACCCGCAGTTGGTTCTGCAACTTGCTGCTTTCAATTGTCACCACGCCCAGAACATCTTTCTTGCCAATGATGGGCAGGCAGAGAGAAGCCTTCGCATCATGGGCATGAAGTAATCTTCTCTCAGAGTTAGAAATTGTGTAAAGGAGCATGGTTAAGATAGTGCTTCATGCCAGACCCGGCAATAAATTTTTGATACCATCGGCAATGAATTGTACGCCGATTGCGGCAAGAATCAGTCCCATCACCCTGACGGCAATATTCAAGCCAATCACGCCCATTTTGTCTTTCAGCTTATCCGCCAGCAACAACACCAGCCAGACGATGGCGGCGACAAGAATGATCGCAAGCACGAGGAACAGATCAGCTTGCCATCCACTTGTTTTGTTCGCATCCAGAATAACCAGACTGATGGCGCCGGGACCGGCCATCAACGGTATGGCCAATGGCACAACAGCAATATCTTCCTTCTCCTCCAGCACTTCCGCCTCGCCGGGACAATGTTGTACGTGGCTCTGCTTGCCGTGTAACATGGTTATCCCCATCAACAGGATCAATAAACCGCCACCAACGCGAAATGCATCAATGGTAATACTGAAGAAACCCAGCAACGATTCGCCCGTCCATGCAGACAGTAGTAAAATCAGAGCTACGGCTACTGTAGCCCGGTTAATCGTCCTCATATCTGTTTGAGCATCACTTTTCCCGGACATGGACAGAAATATCGGAACGGCTCCCAATGGATTGACGATGGCAATCAGGCCAACCAGGATCGTCACAAATGATATGTGTGTCATCATACGGTTGCCTCCAGCACATCTACACGCATGGGTTGCAGAAAGTGCGCGCCATCACCGGTTCCGTCCGTACACACTTTAGCAGAAAAGGCTTGCCTGACCTGTCGGTACACATCATCAGACAGCTGGTGCTGGCTATATGTTGCGCCGATGACTTTCCTCTCAAATTCTGAAAAATCCTCAAAATACATTGGTGTAAGGAAAAACACTTCATCAACCAGATTGAACCTTCCGTCATCCACCGCCTGCTTCACCGCCGCAAAGGCGGCTTCGCGCACCTCTTTCTCGTTGTGAAACAGACGTAAAATATCGTTAAAATCCCCGGCGAAAAGTGGTTCGGAAATATAGGCGCGGCCACCAGGTTTCAGTACGCGCCGTATTTCATCCAAGGCCGCAGCCATGCCGGCTGGCGGCACATGATGTAAGGATTTGAACATCAACACGATATCGAAAGAGGTGTCTTCAGCAGGAATTTTCTCGGCGCCACCCGCCACAAAACGAACATTCGGCAAGTCGGCAATCCGCAGGTTTTTGGCATGTTGAATATCATCCACTTCCATTGCCGTAATCCGACAGCCTTGCCCATCTTTTGCAATTTGCCGCGTTAACTCCGCCGTGCCGCAACCAAGTTCCAGAATGTCGGCATAATCCAATACCAGTAATCGATTCAAAATTTCATTTTCCACGCATGTTTCGTCGATATGTTCGGATTGAATTTTCACCGGTTTATCCTCTTGTTACGTTTTTCTCATCAGCCACAAACGTCCTGATTCAAGGGTGTGAAACAGTACAGGCACAGCCAGTAAGGTCAGGAACGTACCGGTAATCAAACCGCCTATCGCGACAAAAGCAAGGGGCGACATGCGTTCAAGGCCAACCGCCAACTCCATCGCAATGGGGATCATGCCAACAGCCGCAGCCGTTGCCGTCATCAAAATCGGGCGCGTACGCTTTGCGACTGATTCCAGAATTGCCTGACGCAGATCCTTTCCTTCCTTCATTGCGGCTTTAGCAAAATCCACCAGCAGGATACCGTTATTGACCACAATACCCATCAACAGAATCATGCCCATCTGTGCAGGCATGGATAAAAACTTTCCGCCGAGAATCAGCCCGAAGGCTGCGCCAATCAGCGCCAGTGGCAGGCAGGCCATGATGGCAACCGGATCAAGAAATGAGCGGAAGGTTACCGTCAACATCAGGTAGAGAAGAATCAGCCCCAAAGCAAAGGCTTTGATGAGTCGTCCACCTGATTCCGCCATCTGCTTATATGCACCTTCATAGTGAATACTGTAACCGTGGGGTAAGGACATATCTGCAAGTGCTGCGACCACTTCACCATGCAAGGCGCTGACAGCAACATGCTGCCGCCATGCCAATACATCAATCGTGGGTTGCAAATACTGATGCGTTTGCGCCGTCGGTGCAGATATACGAGTGGGTGCCGCCAGTGATGCCAGCGGTACAAACTGCCCATTTTTCGCCCTGATGTTGATGGCTCGAATACTTTCCAGATCAGCTCTCTGATCTTTTTTGAGGCGCACCCAGACAGGGATTGAATTTTCTCCCGGCACTCGCATGGAACCTGCCGCAGCACCGCCTACCGCCACGGCCACCTGGGTTGCCACATCCGCTGCTGTCAGTCCGTATAAACGGGCTCTTGCCGGATCGACATGCAGGGCGATGCGCTCTGAATGATCCTGCCAGGTACGCTCCATGCCTGTGAGACCATGCACCGATGTTAAACGCTGCATGACCTGATCAGCCAAACGCCCCAGCACCGCAGGGTCAGGCCCTTGTAGCATCACATCAACTGTTGCACGAAGCGACGATAATGGTGTGGCGCCAAATGGGGAGACATTGGCTGAAATCAGCCCCGGCATCTGATATAAGCGCTGCTGAATGGCGTGGTTAATATCAAAAATAGTACGATTACGGTGAAAACGATCGACAATATTCAGTGTAATGTCGCCCTGCTGCAGCAAACGCGCCGCGCCAAATGATTTCACGCCCGGCTCCGCCCCGACCACGCTGGACATGGAGATCAGCCAGCCGGGATCAAGTTCGCTTTTGATGGTTGTTTCCACCTGCGTTAACAGCTTCTCCATAGCCTTGTCATTGGTATCGGGGGCTGCTTCAAAACGAATCTCCGAAATACCAGTGTCCATTAACCCCATCAATTCTTTTCCCTGAAAACGCAATTGCGATACCGAAGCAACAAACAGCGCCACAAATAGAATTAGAATCAATGCACGATGATCCAGACCCCAACCAACCAGACGCACATAGCCTCGCTTTACCGGCTCCATCACATAGTGGGTAAAGGGGTTAAGTAACCATGCCAACGGATCATGAGCGCCCGGTTTGATAATCTTCGGTGCAAACAACGGAATCATAGTGACCGATACGACCAGCGACGCAAACAGCGCTACGGACAGCGTGATGGTCAGAGGGCGCAATACAGTCTGCACATAACCACCGATAAACATAATTGGCAACAGCACCAGAATAGTACTGACAGTGCCGGAAGTGTCCGCCATCAAAATCTCATCGAGTCCACGCACCGCGGCCACTTTGCCTTCCTCGCCCATCTCACGCATGCGCCGTTCGATATTTTCCATCACCACCACTACATCATCAGCCAACAGTCCCACCGCGATAATAATGCCCGACAATGTCACCATATCGAATTCAAAACCAATCCACCATAGAATGGCAAAGGTAAGCAGATAGGAAAGCGGCAGTGAAAGCGCCACCACCAGCGCCGCCCGTGAATTGCCGAGAAACAGTAGAATCACAATCAGCGTCATGATCACCGCATCACGCAATGAATCGAGCATATTACTCACCGTCAGTCCGATAATGCGCCCCTGCGTATCGGCAATGCGGATATTCAGATTGGGAAACTTCGCCTGTACCTCTTTTAAGTGTGCGTCCACCGCATCAATCACCGGTTTGGTAAAGCCCCTCTCCGAGCGCAGTAATGATACGGCCACGGCTGGACTACCATTACCATGATAGAGCGATGACGGATCAGCTGCGCCCCACGTCACGCTGCCCAGATCACCGACGCGTACATACGCGCCACTCTTCAACGGCACCAGAATCGCAGCGATATCACCCGGTGTCTTCGCCAACGCCTGAGCCGTCAGCAGAAAGCGATTGCCGCGCTGATACACCATACCCGCCGGTTGCGACAGATTGGAGCCGGCCAGCGCCGCCATCACCTGCGCGATAGAAAGTTGATGTGCCTGCAAACGGTTACGATCCAGATCCACTGCTACCTGCCTGACCGGCCCGCCGAATACTTCAGCTTCAGCCACGCCGGGTAGATTTATCAGTGTATCGCGCAACTGATTCTCGGCCATCCTGCGCACCTGCCCCATATCCAGACCCGACCCTTTCGCCGGCCTGACCGCCAATACCATGGCCGGTTTTGCCGCATCGGTAATTTTGAATACCAGCGGTTCATGAATGCCTTTGGGCAACTGACCGCGCACCCGTGACAACTCGGTTGTCACCTCATTGGCGGCGGTATTGATATCATTGCCATACTCAAATTCCACCTGCACCGCCGAGACTTCATCACGCGAGGTGGAGGTCACCCGCCGTACCCCATCAATGGAGGATAGGCGCACTTCCAGTGGATGTGTCACTTCGCTAGCTACATCGGTGGTCATTGCACCGGGCCATTGCACCACTACCGAAATAGATGGCCGGTTGGTATCGGGAAACAGATTGGTAGGAATGGAAAAAAATCCGATCACCCCCAAAATAATAAAGGCAATCGTGGCCGCCAAAATGGCATGCGGCCTGGATAATAATCCTTCGGCGAAGCTCATGGTTGTACCACCGCCTGCTCACTGACTGTAACCGGATCGCCATCATGCAATTGCAGCAGCACGCTACCATGCGCAGTCACAACGCGGTCGCCGGCATGCAAGGCACCTGTAATCACACAGCGTTCCTTGCCACACAGTAGTAGCTGGACAGAAACCTGTTGGAGGCGGGTTTTGGCCTGACCAACAACTCTAAACAACGTGCGTCCGGCCACCTTTCCGGCGGGGCGCAGTGCACTGAGTGGTACAGTTATCCCTGTCGCGCTTTGCGTTAACACGCGCGCTTCTAGCGGTGCGCTATCAGGTAGGTGGAACGGGCGCTGCGGTAAATCAATTTCAAGGCTGCCCATGGCCAATGCATCCAGTGATGGGTTCACGCGCGTAATCCGCGTCATCATCAATTGCTTACCTAGCGATAGTACCACCTTGCCGCCCGGCTTGATACGGGACAGCGTATCCAGTGGCACGGGCACAATCACCCGACCACCCTGATCTGCCGTTAGCGTATAGATTATCTTGCCCGGAAACACGGCATCCCCCGGTTCCGCCAATCGTGTAGCAATACGTCCGTTGATCGGTGCCAGCATATGGCCGTAGGATATCTTCACCCGAAGTGATTCCAGTTGCTTCTTCAATGCATGCACATTGGCCTGATCCGAACGCACGCGCGTCTGGTACTGCTCAACAGACG
>CAZJRL010000084.1:0-6216 GCA_964548425.1 uncultured Zetaproteobacteria bacterium
CGGATATCGTCAAGAATACCATCTGGGATATGCTGGTGGACTGGCTTGCCGTTGGTATTGATCCCGAGAAGTGCGTCATCTTCATTCAGTCCGAAGTACCGCAACACGCCGAACTACACTTGCTATTTTCATTTATCACGCCCCTGCCGTGGCTGGAGCGCGTGCCGACATACAAGGATCAGATCAAACAATTACGTGAAAAGGACCTGGGAACCTACGGTTTCCTCGGCTACCCGTTACTACAGGCGGCGGATATCCTGATGTATCGCGCTGATGCCGTGCCGGTAGGCGAGGATCAGGTACCGCATGTGGAACTGACACGTGAGGTTGCACGCCGTTTCAATCATCTCTACCGCAAACCGGATCAACCGCTGTTCCCTGAACCGGAATCCCTGCTCATGCCCGCGGCCAAACTTCCGGGTCTGGACGGACGCAAGATGAGCAAGTCCTACAACAATACCATCGAACTGTCCGAAACATGGAAAGTTACGGAAAAGAAAGTCAGGACCATGCCGACGGATCCTGCACGTGTGCGGCGCAATGATCCCGGCACACCGGAAAAATGCCCGGTATGGGATTTTCATAAAATCTATTCAACGAAAGAGGAACGGGACTGGGTGCGCCATGGCTGCACGACCGCGGAAATTGGCTGTATCGATTGCAAGATGTGTATGCTCGCCCATCTGAAGGAAGAGCTTGAACCCGTCCGCGAGCGCCGAGTCGATATTGCCGCGCATATGGATGATGTTCGCGATGTGGTGCGCGCCGGCAATGAACGCGCCCGACTTGAGGCCGAACGCACCATGGACAAGGTTCGACGCACATTGAAGATGGGATATCGCGTATGACGACCGAAGTCCTGGAAGCGACCACCGGAATGGATACGTCGTCGTCTCCCGCCATTCACCTCGATGCCTTTGAAGGTCCGCTGGACGTATTGCTGCATCTAATCCGTGACCAGAAGATGGATATCTTTGATATCCCCATCGCCAGCCTGACGGTGCAGTATCTGGAAATCCTTGATGCACAGAAACCGTTAGATCTTGAATTCGCAGGCGATTATCTGGTCATGGCCAGCACGCTGACCCAGATCAAGAGTCGCATGCTGTTGCCACGTCCGGAACTTGATGAGGATGGAGAGACCATTGATCCGCGCGCTGAACTGGTTGCACAACTGCTTGCTTACGAACAATACCGGGCTGCGGCCGAGGAAATGGATGAATATCCCCGTCTGCAACGCGATGTGTTCACCCGCTCGGTATTCCCCGAAGCCCGTGAAGTCGAACGGCCACTGCCGGAACCTGATCTGGACGGATTACTGCTGGCATTTCACCAGGTACTCAAACGTGTGGGCGGTGAAGTGCGGCATCATGTATTTATGGATAAAATGAGCGTGCGTGAACAAATGGCCTTTGTCCTCGATCGTCTGAAAAAAGGCGGCATGATGCTGGAAGAATTGCTGCTTCAGCCTGGCCGTGAAGCAATTGTCACGACCTTTCTCGCCATTCTCGAATTATGGCGTGATCAGGCCATTACCGTAGTGCAGGACACCTGTTTCGGATCCATCACTATCCTGCCTAAGGAAGCTCTGAAAAAATTATGAGTCTTTCCTCACGCATTGAGGCTGTTATTTTTGCCAGTGATGAACCGGTTTCCATACAGAAACTGCGCGAGTTGCTGGCGAATGCGGTATCCTCGGATATCCGGCAGGCATTGATTGATCTTCAGACAGACTATCATGAGCGTGGCATCCGTTTGCAGGAGGTGGCCGGAGGATGGCAGTTCCGCAGTGCACCTGAATATGCGGGTATTGTACGCCAGTTATGGCAAACACGCCCGCCAAGACTGTCGCGTTCCATGCTCGAAACACTGGCCATCATCGCCTATCGTCAACCCACCACGCGCGCGGAAATCGAATCGTTACGCGGAGTGAAGGTCTCCAGTGCCATGGTCGCTGCCCTGCAGGAGCGGGGATGGATCAAGGTTCTGGGACGCAAAGAGGTTCCAGGCAGACCGCATTTATATGGTACCGGTAAGGCCTTCCTGGTCGATTTTGGCCTGAATACACTGCATGACCTGCCGGATATTGCGGATCTCATGGACAACGATGAAACCGAAGCCACGACTGAAACCAAAGAAATCGAAGCCTTCACAACCTGAACCGCGCCCTGCCCCGTTGCAGGCCAGTTCCGGAGAACGGCTGAATCGCTATCTTGCCCGTACCGGTCTGTGCTCGCGGCGTGAAGCCGATCGCCGGATTGCTGCCGGACGCATCAGCATTAATGGAGAAACAGTGCAGGATATGGGTCGCCGGGTAAAACCCGGAGATATTGTAATGGCGGACAAAAAGCCGGTTGAGCCCGTCAGCCAATACACCTATATCATGTACCATAAACCACGCGGTCTCTTGTGCTCCCGACGGGATGACCGGGGAAGACCGTTGATCTACGATGAACTGAATGTCGCCGCCAATGTGCAGTCTGTTGGCCGCCTGGATATGGACAGCGAGGGTTTTCTGTTACTCACGGATGACGGCGATTTGGCACGCACCCTGACCCACCCCGGATCGAAGATTCCGCGCTGTTATCGCGCCCGAATCAGCGGACAACTGTCCATGGAAGAGATGCAAACGCTTCGATCCGGCGGCATCGATATTGGCCGGGACGAGAAAAGTTCTGTATGGGATGTCATTGTTGATTCTGAAACGAAAGGGCACAGCTGGATTACCATCACCATCCACAGGGGCCGCTGGCGCGAAGTCCGGCGCACATTGAAAGCATGTGGCCATACGGTGCGGCGGCTGATCCGGGTAAGTTTTGCCTCATTACAACTGGGGAACTTGCCCGGAGGCGCTACGCGCCCGCTCAAGGCCGAAGAAATACGTCAGCTAAAGAAGATATCAATAACAAATCGATAGCTTACGCTGTAATATCTTGATTTTTACCCGTTCACGGGTGCTTTAATAAATTCCTGCGAATTTATTAGGTCAATGATTCCCTGAGTTTCTTCATGGCGCGGGATTCAAGCTGCCGTATCCGCTCAATAGACACCCCGAATTCTCCGGAAAGTTCCTTGAGTGTTGCGGGTTCATCCGCCAGATGACGGCGCTCAACGATCGTTCTGTCACGTTCCGGAAGCTGGTTCATGGCGGAATACAATGTGGATTTCTGGTGGTTCTCCCAGTTTGCTTCCATCACAATCTCTTCCGGTGTGGCATCGGGCGATGGTAAAGCCGCGACCTGCGCCGCGCCTTCCCCTGTCTCTGTATCCAGGGACATATCACGCTGAATAAATGCAGTAGCCGCTTCCTTGTATTCATGGGCTGAAAGACCAAATTCAGCGCCCACCTCTTCAGCCTTATGCCCTTCCATGGCTGCGATGGCATTTTTAGCTTTCTGAAGACCGGCAAAGATTTTGCGCTGTAGTTTGGTTGTTCCCATCTTGACGATACTCCACGAGTTCAGAATGAAATCATGAATCGCAGCGCGCACCCACCATGATGCGTAGGTCATCAGACGGAAGCCACGCTCGGGATCGAAACGCCTGATTGCCTGCATCAAACCAATGGTTCCTTCCTGAATCAGGTCCATTTCCGGCAGGCCAAAATGGCGATATTCACGTGCAATCGCCGCGACGGCATAAAGGTTGGCGCAAACCAGCTCTTTTGCCGCGTCACGATCCTGCTCGTCCCGCCAGCGACATGCCAGACGATACTCTTCATCCCGCGAAAGGCGGGGAAAGTGGCGAATTTCCCTGCGAAAAAGCGACAGGCTGGACATTTCCAATGCCGGTACCATCAAATGCTTACCTCCTGAATACATACATCTTAATAAAGATATTAGCACTCTATATGTATGAGTGCCAATTCTGGGAAAATGGCCCTAAATGTCAAGTGGTTGAAATGTTTTCCTTTGATAAACGCATGGTCGCAATGCAGGCGCCAAAACCACCCGTAAGGCCACCACCAAGCACCATGGGTACCAACAGGATAAATCCGTTAAGGCTGACGTCCAGTGCGGAAAACCATCCCGATGTCCCGAGAATCAGAGGCCAGAGCAAAGACCAGGCCAGAATGCCCGCCCCCGCCCCCAGCAATATCCCCTCCAGAATAAATGGCATGCGGACAAACCATTCATTCGCGCCCAACAGGCGCATCAACTGAACCTCATCGGCACGAGCCAGCAGAATCATACGCAAGGTATTGGAAATAATGATGGCCATGGCCATCGCCAGAATCAGGGTTACAAACCACAACAAGCGCTCGATATTCCCGATCCAGCGCTGTGCCTGAACCAGATGCATTTCACCACTATTAAGGCTGGCGCCCAGACGACGCGCTTCATCGGTAATATCCGAGTAAATAAATTCGTCGGCCTTAGTTCCAGGGGTCACTTCCACAGTGCCGGGAAGGCCATGCAGCAACTCACCTTCATCCACCGCCCCGTTGCCCACCCAGCCATGCAACCAGTCTGCCATTTCCTGATACGGAACCACCCGTGCCGAAGACACACCCGGCAGCAATGCCAACTGATCCGCCAGATGCTTCAATTTACTCTGGTTGCCACGTTCCATATAAACATGAAAATGAATATCCTGTTGCCATGTTCCCATCCATTGTGATCCTGCCTGCATACCCAGCCACAAAAGGCCCAGTGCCCACAACGCCACACAAACAATGACCAGCGCCAGCCATTGATGCATGCCGAACGGCGGCAGGGAGAAGCCTCCCGGCAAGCGGGGTGTGGACCGTTCACCTGCCGCGCTCATACAGCTTCCCGGTCCGGGCCCGCACTTGCTTCAGTGGCTCCCGGTACGACATGGCGCAACTCCTCCACCAGTGTTCCGGCATGGAGACGCACCAGGTCACCGGGATGGGTTTCCATCAACTGCAAATCATGTGTAGCCATCACCACCGTACTGCCCTGCCGGTTCAGTTCCATCAGATAATCCATAATATGGCGTGCAGTCTCGATATCCAGATTTCCCGTTGGCTCATCGGCAAGAATCAGCGGAGGCTGGCTGCTCATGGCGCGCGCAATCGCCACCCGCTGTTGTTCACCTCCGGATAAGGCCTCGGGAAACGACCACAAGCGGTCTTCAAGACCTACAAATCCGAGCACCTTGCGGGCACGGGCGACCAGCCGCTCCGGTTTCCAGCCCTGCACGCGCAATGGCAAAGCCACATTCTCAAACACGGTACGTGAAAACAGCAACCGATGATCCTGAAAGATGATACCAATATTCCGCCTTATTTTACGCACCTGATGATCCTGTGCCGTCTTCAGATCAAGCTGTTGCACGGTTAACTGCCCTGATGTAGGGCGTACACCGCCATACAGACAGCGTAACAGGGATGATTTTCCCGCACCGCTCTCGCCTGTCAGATAGACAAAACGCCTCCTGGCAATACCCAAGGTAACGCCGGAGAGAGCGATCTTTCCAGTAGGATAACGAAGCATCAGCTGTCGCGCCTGAATCATGGCTAAACGGTAACGAGCCGGCCAGACATTGTCAGCCCTTCAGAAAGAATGTCCGGCCATGCCTGCATATCATTTGAAGAACTGACAAACGTTTCGGGACAGCACATTATTCGGCCATGCGTATCGTTTGTCCACATTGCCAGACTGCCTACAAGCTTGCGGGTATAGATGAGGAAACCATCCTTGTCTGCCACCGATGCGGCACTGAATTCAGCTGTAGCCAGCCACAAAAAGATAGCGGAATCAACACCCCTCCCATACCCGCAGAAGAAACGCATACAGATAAACACATGATCCCGCCCCCACCTCCACGTGCCAGAGCACGGATTATGCCATGGCTGCTGCTTGTTGTATTGCTCGTTACGGTGACCGGTTTCTGGTTCAACCATGATGTATGGCTGGATGACCCGTGGTTACGCAGCGTACTCATCAACACAGGCCTGCCCCTTAAAGTGCGTGACAAGGACTGGCGCATTCTACCGAAAAGTGTGCAGGCTCAATGGGTGGAACGGGATGACGGCAGTCAGATTCTGCTTGTCAAAGGACGTGTACAAAATTTGCTGCAATGCGAAATTATTCCGCCAGCCATCCATTTCTCTGTTTTTGCCAAAGAAGCTTCGGAACATCTGCTGCTTGAACGTAAACTTCTGATTCCACAGCCGCCGTTAATGAGCGATATCCGCCATGCGCCTTACGCTGCGCCACCGGAGGATCATACGCCGGTCAGCGCGTTGGG
>CAZJRL010000085.1:0-4806 GCA_964548425.1 uncultured Zetaproteobacteria bacterium
GCTATATTGAAACTCCCAACCGGTTCGCTACTTCATGATAGGCCTCGGGAAGGTTTCCCAGATCGCGGCGGAATACGTCCTTGTCCAGTTTCCGGCCTGTTTCGGCATCCCACAAACGGCAACCATCCGGCGTGATTTCATCTCCCAGCAGAATGTCTCCATTGAACCTGCCGAATTCCAGCTTGAAATCAATCAACCGGATACCTGCCGCATCGAACATGTCCGACAGCACCTGATTCACCTTTAATGCCACACCACGCATAAAAGAAATTTCCTCACGCGTCGCCCAGCCAAAGAGTTCAGCATGTTCGGTATTGATCAGCGGATCGTGCAGTTCATCGGACTTGTAGAACAATTCCGTCAGCGGATGATCCAGCTTCATTCCCTCATCAAAACCTAGGCGCTTGCAGATGGAACCGGCCGCCACATTACGTACCACTACTTCCACGGGAATCATGGAGAGCCGGTAGACACGCATTTCAACATGGCCCTCACGCCGGATAAAATGTGTCCTGATGCCAGCCTCATAGAGCCGCTCAAAAAAGAAGGTAGACATGGCACAATTGAGCGCACCCTTTCCAGCGATCACATCATGCTTGATGCCATCGAAGGCCGTGGCGTCATCCTTGAACACCTGAATCAGTTCACCTTCGACATCACTGGCAAACAACTGCTTGCCTTTACCTTCATATAATAATTCTCCATGCATTGTATCACTCTCCTGCGGTAAAATGCCTTTGATCCCGCCTTTCCGCACACATGCTGAACAGTTACCCCAAATCCAGCAATATGCGACCTGGGAATTCCAGAGTTTCCTTCACTGTCGCCAGGAATTGCACCGCTTCGCTTCCATCAATAATGCGGTGATCATAGGATAGCGCCAGATACATCATGGGGCGGATCACGACCTGATCCCCTTCGGCTATGGGGCGCTTCTGAATCGCATGCATGCCGAGAATGGCGCTTTGCGGTGGGTTGAGAATAGGCGTGGACAAGAGGGAGCCGAATACGCCACCGTTCGTCATGGAAAATGTGCCACCTTTGAGGTCATCCGGCAGCAGAGTTCCCTCACGCGCCTTTGCGGCATAATCGGCAATCGCCGTCTCAATCCCGGCCATGCTCATCTGACCCGCATCACGCACGATGGGCACTACCAGACCCCTGTCCGTGGAAACTGCAATCCCGATGTCATAATAATTACGGTAAATGATGTCCGTACCCTCGATACAGGCGTTGATGGCTGGAAAACGTTTCAATCCTTCGATACATGCCTTCACGAAGAAAGACATGAAGCCCAGATTAACGCCGTGCTTTTCCCTGAATGCATCACGGTATCTGGCGCGTAAATCCATCACCGGCTGCATATTTACTTCATTGAACGTGGTTAAAATAGCGGCGGTGTTCTGCGCCTCTTTCAAACGCATAGCGATGGTCTTGCGTAAACGGCTCATAGGCACGCGCTCTTCCGCTTTATCACTGACAGGCATTGGAGCGCTGGATGTATCAGGAGCCATGGCAGGTTCGGGCGTATTTACTGCTTTTACGGGTTCGACCGGAATGGACTTCGCTGTTACCCGTTGCGGCGATTCTTCCTCTGCCACTGTCTCTTTTCTTTGCACCTTTTCCCCGGAAGACTCCATCGAATCGGATTGATTTTTCTTCTTGTCCTCTGTCTGCGCACGTTCCTCAATCAGGCCAATCACTTCACCGGGTGCAACCGTATCTCCCTCCTGCTTGCGAACATCTTTAAGAACTCCGTTGGCAAACGCAGTGATCTCCATAGTAATCTTATCACTCTCGATCTCAGCCAGCACATCATCCTCGGCAACATCGTCGCCGGGCTGTTTCCGCCATGATACCAGCGTCGCCTCGGATTCGGATTCGCCCAGACTGGGAACCTTGATTTCAATATCCATTATTCCTCCAACCTATTCAATCATGCCTTCGATCTCCCCCGTCAATGCTGTTTCCACCAATGCCTTCTGGCGCCGCGCATGCCGTTTCGATGAACCGGCCGCGGGTGCGGCGCCCGGCGCCCGTGCCAGATGTTTGAGATGCTGTCCGGCTTGCAGACATTGCTCCAGACGATAGTCAATCTGGTACCATGCACCCTGATTCTCCGGTTCTTCCTGTACCCACACCACCTCGGTCGTGGCGGCAAAAGCAACCAGTTGCATCTTGAGTTCATCATACGGGAAGGGATAAAGCCGCTCAATACGTACAATCCCGACACCTGTGATCTCCTGCTTGCGCCGTGCAGCAAGCAAATCGTAATACACCTTGCCGGAACATAGCAGCAGGCGGTGCACGCGGGATGGCTCAATCACTTGATCCTCCTCCGGCATCACGGAATGAAAATGTCCGTGCGTCAATGCTTCGAGTGCTGAATATGAAAGCTTTTGCCGCAACATACTTTTGGGAGCCATCATAATCAGCGGTTTGCGGGTCGCAATCAGGGATTGTCTGCGCAGCAGGTGAAACAATTGCGCCGGCGTCGTCGGCACGGCCACCTGCATATTGCACTCGGCGCATAATTGAAGATAACGTTCAAGCCGGGCTGAAGAGTGCTCTGCTCCCTGTCCCTCAAAACCATGTGGCAACCACAGCACCAGTCCGCTCATACGCTCCCATTTGGATTCACCCGCTGCGATAAACTGATCAATCACCACCTGCGCATTATTGGCGAAATCACCATATTGCGCCTCCCAGATAACCAGCGCACGCGGCTCAGACAGTGAATAACCATACTCAAAAGCCATGACTGCCTCTTCAGAAAGCATGCTGTCCACAGCGACAAAGTGGGCCATATCGCCATTTTCAGCCTGGCGCAGGGGAACAAACTTTTTCCCGGTTTTGTAGTCATAAACAACTGCATGCCGGTGAAAGAATGTGCCCCGGCCTGTATCCTGCCCCGAAATACGTACCCAGCCACCTTCGTCCAGTAATGTCGCATACGCCATGCTCTCGGCGCACCCCCAATCCACTGGCATCTCTCCCGCCATCATCCGGGTACGCGCATCAAAAATCTTTTTCACCTTCGGATGCAGAGTAAAGTTTTGTGGCACAGCATGTGCTGTCCTTACCAGCGCAGACAGCCGTTCCGGCCCTACCGATGTGTCCGGCTCGGGCGCGCCTTCCCGCATATATCCCTGCCAGCGTCCATGCAAACTGTTGGGGGTGGAGGGGGAAGGCCTGTCCTTGTTACGGCGCACCTGCTCCAGACATGCACGGTAATCATGAATCTGATCATCCACCTCCTGATCGGAGAGTACGCCATCGGTCACCAGACTCTCACGGTAGCGCTGCAACACATTGGGATGTGCAGCAATCTTGCGATACATCACCGGCTGTGTCACCAGCGGTTCATCGCCCTCGTTATGACCATGGCGGCGGTAACACACCATATCAATCACAATATCCGACTTGAACTGATAGCGGTAATCCAGCGCAATCTGTGCCGCCAACACCACGGCCTCGGGATCATCGCCATTCACATGCAAAATTGGCGCCTGAACCATCTTGGCAATATCCGTGCAATACAGCGTGGAACGTGCATCCAGTGGATTGGTGGTAAAGCCAATCTGGTTATTGACCACAATATGAATCGTGCCTCCGGTGCGGAAGCCATTGAGTTTGGACAAGTTCAGTGACTCAGCCACGACGCCCTGCCCTGAAAATGCAGCATCCCCGTGCACCAGAATACTCATCACTTCCCGCCGTGACTGGTCGCCACGCCGGCGTTGCCGCGCTCTCACGCTACCCAGAACGACAGGGGTAATAATCTCCAGGTGCGAAGGATTAAATGCCAGCGACAAATGTAATGTGCCACCCGGTGTTGAAATATCCGAGGAAAAACCAAGATGGTATTTTACATCACCCAACCCTGCCTGATCCTCACCGAAAAACTCCCCTTCAAACTCTGCAAAGATCTCAGACAGGGATTTACCCAGTAAATTAGCCAGCACATTCAACCGCCCCCGATGAGCCATGCCGAGAATGACTTCCTTGGCGCCCTTGCAACCGGCCTGCTGGATCAACATGTTGAGCATGGGAATCAGGCTCTCGCCACCTTCCAGTGAGAACCGCTTTTGTCCGGCATAACGTGTATGCAGAAAATGCTCAAACTCGGAGGCTCGCATCACCTTGCGGAAAATCTGGATACGTATCTCATTGTCGAAATTGGGGGTGGAACGAATCTTTTCCAGACGCTCCTGCAACCATATCTTCTGTGCTGAATCCATGATGTATAAAAATTCAGGCCCGATACAGCCGCTATACGTCTGTTCCAGAATATTGAGAATATCCCGCAATGGCAACATGGGTGGTGCAACCAGATCGCCGGTTGGAAATAATACATCCATATCGGATTCGGAAAGTCCATAGTATTTCGGATCCAGTTCCGGGCTGGGTTGCGAGGGATGTAAATGCAGCGGATCCAGATTGGCGTGTAAATGGCCATGCACACGGTAACCATGCATCAGATACAGTGCCCGGGATGGATATTCCACTTCCCCGACATCTGACTGGTCAGCAGCACGCTGACCGGCCACACGGTCCGGTATCGCAACCGTTGCCTGTGCTTGCCGGAATCGGGCTTCAACCCGCCGTCTTGAAGGCGAGGAAATATCTTCCTGTATATCCCGGAAACGCTCTACCCAGGCCGGCGGCAGTGAATCCGGGTCGTTCAGATAATCTTCATACAGCGATTCCACCCATGCGGCATTTACACCGCCCAGGTCAGCCCCCTGGTCAAGCAGGCCGTGTTTGGAAGGAAAGGGAATGCTCTGGCCTTTCTTGCTTTTAACC
>CAZJRL010000085.1:4906-6197 GCA_964548425.1 uncultured Zetaproteobacteria bacterium
TTAACCAGGTTATTTATGCTCACACACGATTTATAGCCCAATGCCGGTTAAAAGGCGAATGAATAATCGGGCGCTTAATAACGCAGGTGATACCACAACAGGCCCAGATACTCGTGTAACGCATCGCCTGATTCGGCCAAAACATTCCAGCGGGGAAAATAGCTGCGCACATCATAAACAGATCGTTTCGTCATATAGTCGGTGGGCGCGGCAATTACATCCAGCCCGTTTTGTTTGAAACACCAGACCGAACGCGGCATATGCCAGGCGCTGGTAACCAGCACAATACGATGAACTCCCCGACTGCCCAGTATGTTTTTGATATAAACCGCATTCTGCCATGTATTCGTGGCTGCAACCTCGGCATGCACCTTGCTTTCAGCCACGCCAAACCCAATCAACCAGCGGCGCATCACAGCGCCTTCCGTTGCTGATTCGTGTGTCATTGATTTCCCTCCCGTGGCATACACCGGAAGGCCGGTTATACGTGCGATTTTCGCGGCATAGAGGGTGCGCATCATGGCATAACGACCCAGTTCATCGTGTCCGCCGTATTCCGGAGCCTTTTCGTAAATTCCACCTCCCAGCAACACAATAGCCATCGGGCCCGCCGGAAGATCGGCCACTTTCAATGCCGGATATTGAAATTCCAGTGGATGGGTCAGTACATCGCGCACCGGTTCGGTGGACAGCAGCCAGAGCAACACCAACGCAAGACCAACGAATCCCCGCCCCCACCACTTACGCCAGAAAACAAGGCCAGCGATAGCCAGAAGAATCAATCCGCCCGGAGGCAGAAGCATCTGTGCCACCACCTTGGAAATCAGCAACCCGCTCATCCGTCCGGTTCTGCCTGTATGGCAGCGTCCTGTTTGCGGCTATTGCGAATATGTATGACAGTCATTACCGCCTCAAACAGAACCCACAGCGCCAACACCAGAATGGCGCCTCCAACAATGGCGACCACCCACTGTTCCTTGCCCACGGCCTTGAGTACACCTGTCACCATGCCGGAAATGGTCGCACCCAGCACCAGTAACATTGGTAATAAGGTATATAAAATCGGTTTGCGTTTACGGTAAAGATAAATCGTCACCGTTAATAACGTCAGCCCGGCCAGTATCTGGTTGGTGGTGCCGAACAGTGTCCATAAAAATAATCCGGCGGGCTTGCCATTTACCTTGAAGAAGGCAAAAGTACCGATCGCTGCAACGGCCAGAAAGGTGGCAATGTAACGATTGGTCAACACCTTTAATCCGATGGTGTTGCCTATTTCCTCAATGTTAAAACG
>CAZJRL010000086.1:0-6179 GCA_964548425.1 uncultured Zetaproteobacteria bacterium
CTCCATGCATAGGTGGGATGTACGATTTCATCGTTGGGAATAAAGAATGTAGCCAGTTCCACCACACCCACGGCTGTTCTGCCGATGGTATAGAACATTCCTTTCAGACAGCCCCATGTGAGGCCCACGACTACATTATGCTGATTGCTGGTATTGAATATATTTTTTGGCAGTTCGATCCAGCCTGCCAATGTATTGGCCATGCCACGGTCAAACTTCTTGGTTACCTTCATTCCATAGCTTTCATCCGCTATCGCGATGGGTGTGAAAGTCATAAACAGCACGGCAAACAATACTGGCCATGATATAAAATGTATTCTGTTCAACATAATCTCCCCTTTTAATCCCGGAAAAAACCAGTTAGCCGCACGCACATGCGTTGAACCGGCATGATGCGGAGTGTAGGTGATGAATATAAACGTGCAAGGATGGATGGGCATGATTGGCAGCCCACAAGGGGCTGCCCTGCAAAGGCAGTGGTGTTTAGTCTCTTACCAAGGAAAACTAAAGTTGTAGTAGGGCTGGGGTTCATCCCCTGCCGGATTGTGGCGGGTAGGCATTCAGTCCCGGTTTCCGTATGCTTCGCATCATTGGGCGAAGTGTTGTTTCGCCTTTTTTTTCAGCAAGGAGAGTCCCAGAACAATGCCCCGCCGCAATGATATAAAATCAATTCTGATTCTGGGTGCCGGGCCGATTATCATCGGTCAGGCCTGTGAATTCGATTATTCCGGTGTGCAGGCATGCAAAGCTTTGCGTGGAGATGGCTACCGGGTCATTCTTGTCAATTCCAATCCTGCCACCATCATGACCGATCCCGATTTTGCCGATGCGACCTATATCGAACCGGTCACCTGGGAGGTGGTCGCCAGGATTATCGAAAAAGAGCGACCGGATGCAATTTTGCCGACGATGGGCGGGCAGACAGCATTAAACTGCGCCTTGAGTCTGAACAAGCACGGCATTCTTGAGAAATTCGGTGTCCGCTTGATTGGCGCGCAGCCGGAAGCGATTGATAAAGCCGAAGACCGGGAACAATTCAAACGGGCCATGGATCATATTGGTCTGGAAATGGCGCGTGGCGGTTTTGCGCACGGTATGCAGGATGCAAGGAAGCTTGCTGAAGAAATCGGTTATCCACTGATTATCCGGCCCAGTTTTACACTGGGTGGTTCCGGTGGCGGTATCGCTTACAACCCCGAGGAATTTGAACAGATTGCGGCTACGGGGCTGGATGCCAGTCCGACCGATGAAATTCTGGTCGAGGAATCCATTATTGGCTGGAAGGAATTTGAGATGGAGGTGATGCGGGATGCCAATGACAACTGTGTCATTATCTGTTCGATCGAGAATGTGGACCCGATGGGTGTACATACCGGTGATTCGATTACCGTGGCGCCGGCACAGACGCTGACCGACAAGGAATACCAGCGCATGCGCGATGCATCGATTGCCTGTCTGCGTGAAATCGGTGTTGAGACGGGTGGTTCCAATGTGCAGTTTGCCGTGAATCCGGAGGATGGGCGCCTGATTATCATTGAGATGAATCCACGCGTATCGCGCTCCTCGGCGCTGGCTTCCAAAGCGACCGGATTTCCCATTGCCAAAATTGCCGCCAGGCTTGCGGTCGGATATACGCTGGATGAGATTCGTAATGATATTACCGGTGAAACATACGCTGCTTTTGAGCCGACTATTGATTATGTCGTGACCAAGATGCCGCGTTTTGCCTTTGAGAAGTTTGCCGGTGCGGACCCGCGCCTGACCACGCAGATGAAATCAGTCGGCGAAGTCATGGCCATTGGCAGGACATTTACCGAATCGCTGGGTAAGGCCATGCGTGGGCTGGAGACGGGCACATGCGGATTTGATGCAGCCGTGCCGGATGATGCCGGGCGGGATGTATTCCTGCAGGAAAAACTTGCCGTGCCGGGCGCGGAACGTTTGTGGTGGCTGGGTGAGGCGCTCCGGAACGGGTGGAGCGAAGAAAAAATCTACGCGGTTACACGGATTGACCCCTGGTTTATACGCGAGATTGCGGCTGTTATCGCAGTTGAACACATGCTTGCAGGCCGGGATGTGTCCACATTGACGGTGGATGAATGGCGGGCGGCCAAGCGTGAGGGCCTGTCCGATATGCGGCTGGCGCAACTGCTGGTTGCAGATGAAAGTGCAGTGCGCAAGGCCAGAATGGATGCGGGCGTTGCTCCGGTGTTCAAGCGAGTGGATACCTGCGCGGCCGAGTTTGAGGCGCATACGCCATATTTATATTCCACTTACGAACAGGAGTGTGAAGCATGCCCGACGGACAACAGGAAAATCATGGTGCTGGGCGGTGGACCGAACCGCATTGGTCAGGGGATTGAATTCGATTACTGCTGCGTGCATGCGGCATTCGCACTCTCGGAAGATGGTTTTGAAAGTATTATGGTGAATTGCAATCCCGAAACGGTATCCACCGACTACGACACCTCGGACCGGCTGTATTTCGAGCCGCTGACGTTTGAGGATGTCATGGCCATTGTAGATATTGAGCACCCGGATGGCGTCATTGTTCAGTTCGGTGGCCAGACGCCACTGAAGCTGGCGGAAGATCTGGAGGCCGCGGGTGTGCCCATCATTGGCACCAGTCCGGATATGATTGATCTGGCTGAGGATCGCGAGCGATTCCAGCAGTTATTGCATCAACTGGGGTTGCTTCAGCCGGAGAACGGTACGGCGCGATCGGTGCATCAGGCGATCAACATAGCGGCAAAAATAGGCTATCCGGTCGTGGTGCGTCCATCCTATGTATTGGGCGGCCGCGCCATGCAGATTGTGCATGATGAAAAGGAACTGCTGCATTATATGCAGGAGGCAGTCAACGTCAGTCCTGACCACCCGGTGTTGCTGGATCGTTTCCTGAATCAGGCCATTGAGCTGGATGTGGACGCTCTTTGTGATGGAAAACGGGTGCTGATTGGCGGCATTATGGAACATATTGAGGAGGCGGGCGTGCATTCGGGAGATTCGGCCTGTTGTCTGCCGCCACACTCTATTTCTGACGCAGCCATTGCCGAGGTTCGCCGTCAGACGGAGGCCCTGGGCCTGGCCCTGAATGTGAAAGGATTAATGAATATCCAGTTTGCCTTGCAGGGTGTTGATCTGTATGTGCTGGAGGTTAATCCGCGGGCAAGCCGCACCGTTCCTTTTGTCTCCAAGGCCACCGGTGTGCCACTGGCGAAAATGGCTGCGCGTATCATGGCCGGCCAAAGCCTTGATGATCTGGGGCTGTATGAGGTGCCACAACCGGTCACGTATCGCGCGGTGAAGGAAGCGGTGTTTCCATTCGTTAAATTCCGCGGCGTTGACCCGTTGCTGTCGCCCGAGATGAAGTCCACCGGTGAAGTGATGGGGATTGCAGGCGACTTTCCCACAGCTTTCAGCAAGGCCCAGATGGGCGGAGGATGCCGCCTTCCCGATACGGGAAGAGCTTTCATTTCGGTGCGTGATGTGGACAAGGAAGCAGCTGTGTGTCTGGGACGCATGCTGGTTCACGAAGGATTTGAAATTCTGGCCACAACAGGCACGCATGCCGCTTTGCAGGCAGCAGGTGTCGCCAGTTCACATGTGGCCAAAGTGATTGACGGTGTGCGCCCGCATATCGTTGATCGCTTGCTATCCGGTGATGTCGCTCTTATTGTCAATACGACGGAAGGAGCACAGGCCATTGCTGATTCAAAATCCATTCGGCAGGCGGCACTGGATCAGGCTATTCCCTATTTTACCACCATGGCGGGAGGGTTGGCGGCGGCGCAGGCCATTGCCAGTTCCGCGGACATGATGGAAGTTAAAAGTATACAGGCATATCACGGAGGTTAAATTAGTGGAACGGGTTCCAATGACCAGACAGGGCGCTGAAGCGCTGCGTAAAGAGCTTAAATTTTTGAAGGGTGGAAAACGGGCCCGGATTGTCGAGGCAATTTCCACGGCCCGGGCGCATGGCGATTTGTCCGAGAATGCCGAATACCATGCGGCCAAGGAAGAACAGGGCTTTAACGAGGGGCGTATCAGCGAACTGGAGGACAAGCTGGCACGCGCGCATGTGATTGATCCGTCCGGCATTCATTCGGACAAGATTGTATTCGGCGCCACGGTAGAATTGATTGATATGGATTCCGGCGTGGAAGTTGAATATCAGATCGTGGGCATAGACGAGGCTGATATTGACCGGAACAAGGTTTCAATTACATCACCTATTGCCCGCGCCATGATCGGCAAGGAAGCCGGCAATATCGCAGTGGTGCAGGCGCCTGGCGGCGAACGTGAATATGAAATTCAGGATGTGCGTTATATTTGATGGCGGTGCAAACAGTCTTGTTTAATTGCCCCTGCTTATCACTGGCATGTCTGCGGGCGGGAGCAGTGCGATTGTCTTTGGCGCTGGTGCTGGCCCTGCTGGTCGTGCCCGGTTATGTGCTTGCACCGGTATTGTTCGCCAGTCTGGACAGTCATGCACAGGCCGGGCATCTGGCCGGCATCGTTTTCCATATTGCCAACCGTGGTATTCTCATTTTGTTGTTAGCCGTGGCTGCATTCTGGTGGAAGCGGAAAGCAGGACGATGGCGATGGATCATGCTGGCTGCGGTAGCGTGTTTGGCAGGAGTGAATGAATTTTTGTTGTCACCGGTGATGGAAAATATGAAATTAGCCATGGGCCCGATTGATGCATTACCGCCGGATGATCCTCAGCGGATTGAATTTGGCATGTGGCATGGTGTGAGCGCTGTCCTGCATTTATTGGCGGTGCTGACATCGGCGGTTCTTGTCGCTCTGGGGCAGCCTTTGGAACGGGTCGGACACAGGAGTAAATATTGCAAGCCATAAAGACATGGGTGGAGCATCAACTCGCGGATACGGAGATGGTGGCGCTGGTGGCATCCCTTCTGGTGTTGTTTGGGTTGCTTGCACTGTTTGGCAATACGCTTGCGCCTGTTCTTGTAGCGATTGCGCTGGCCTATGTGCTGGACGGGGTGGTGGGTCTGCTGGGGCGCTGCCGCGTACCGCGTCTGATGAGTATTCTTCTGGTGGGTGCAGGCGCTATCCTGTTTGTTTTGTTTGCTCTTCTGTCCGTTGTACCATTGCTGAGTGAGCAAGTAGGACGCCTGATTGCGCAGGCGCCGCATTATGTTTCCAGCTTGCGTGATTCATTACATACGTTGCAACACCAGTATGCCGGCTGGATTAATCCGGATTATGTTCAACATCTGGCATCACTGGCCGCCGGTAAGTTACAGGATTGGGGCGCGGCGGTGTTTTCCTTCTCACTGGCTTCTATTCCGGGATTAATGACCCTGCTCGTATATGTAGTTCTGGTTCCTGTGCTGGTCTTCTTCCTGCTCAAGGATAAAGGGCTGTTGATTGTATGGGGGCAGCGGTTTTTACCGCGTCGGCGCATATTGCTGAACCGGGTCTGGAGTGAAGTGGACATCCAGCTCGGCAATTATATTCGTGGCAAGTTCTGGGAAACATTTGTGGTTGGCGTCGTCACATGGCTGGTTTTATGGTGGTGCGGACACCAATATGCACCGCTGTTAGGGGCGCTAACCGGTATTTCCGTGTGGATACCCTTTGTCGGCGCTGCCGTGGTGACGATACCGGTGGTGTTGTTGTCCTTCTTCCAGTGGGGAATGAGTGATGCCACCCTGTATGCCCTGATTGCCTACGGCGTGGTACAGGCGCTGGATGCGAATCTTCTGGTGCCATGGCTGTTCTCCGAAGTGGTGAATATCCATCCTATTGCTATTGTTGTAGCCATTCTGGTATTTGGCAGCCTGTGGGGCGTGCTGGGGATATTTATTGCGATTCCAATGGCTGCCCTGGTGCAGAGCGTTTTGCAGGTCATCATGGGGCGAAAGCCACGGGAAACGATTGTTCAGGGTAAAGAAGATTGACACGCCTTGGACCTGCTTTAGCCTGCATCGCTCATAAAAACTGCCGCGCTTGAGCTTCCACCCCACAAAGTCCGCAGTATGTATTTCGTGGGGATCAGGTTGTTCCTTTGCCCGCAAAGAATCATGACATTCAGGATAACTTGAGAGGAAATTAACGTGACCAGCCAGTCAAAGGAAGTACAGTCAAACCCGATCGGAGTCAGTCAGGAAGAAATGGATGATCTGAAACGCGATATGCGTTCAGCTCAT
>CAZJRL010000087.1:0-6083 GCA_964548425.1 uncultured Zetaproteobacteria bacterium
CGCAATCCAATCTCTCCCAGCATCTGGCCAGGATGCGCCTGATGGGCCTATTGAGAACAGAAAAACGCGGCAAGCATGTGTATTACCGGCTTACCGATACCAAATGGAGCAATGTGCTAAAGGCATTGCAGCACATCTACTGCCCGGAAATGTGTGGTACAGAAGACCACCCATGAAGATCAACACTTTTTTTTGGTCTAATAAATTATTTTATACTAATATAATTATATTTTTGATATTCACGGCAAGCGCTGTCCATGCTGATCCTCTCATGCTTTCACATCCCCTTTCGATTAAGGATACAGTGAATATGGCACTGGAAGGGAACCGTAGTTTACGGATTGCGGAAAAACAACGTATCGAGATCCAGGCAAGCGCGGAGGCGGCTACTGGAAGATTACTGCCCAGGATAGACGCATCCTATGTCGTATCACGCACCGACTCCCCTATCAATGTGTTTGGAAACAAGCTGTTACAAAAACGTTTTACCACTGCGGATTTTGCCGTATCCAACCTGAAGAATCCAAATACCATCAACAATTATCACACGGATATTTCCGTAACCATCCCCGTATATCAGGGGGGTGCACTATGGGCCGGAAAACGTGCCGGTAATGCCAGTGCAAAAACTGCCGAGTGGCAGTATCGAGCGCGGCGACAATCCACCGTCCTTCACGTGATTGAAACCTTCGCACAGTTGCGGGAATCGCAAGCGGAGCGCAAGGCTGCCGAACAGGCACTAGCGGCCGCGCACGATCATCTGGCGAATACACAGGCATTGAGGCGCCGTGGGCTCGCCATTGTCAGTGATATCATGGATGCAAAATCACATACACTGGAGGCCGGGGTTATCCTGGAATCAACTTCCCATGCCATAGCATCGTCGAAGGAACAATTACAACGTTTGCTGGGGTTGCCATCTGGTACGTTATTTTCCACCCACGGTGCAATCGAACTGGCGCTCCCCGAACGTAGCCGAAACGAATGGCTGGAAACCGCAGCCCAAAGCCAACCGGAGTTGCAGGCTGCACAATATCGGCTGGATGCTGCACGCGCCCATGCCGATGAAGCTAAATCCCCTTTTCTCCCCGCTGTAAATCTTCAAGCTACAGAAGAATGGAACAGCAATATTGCCGTGCCAAAACATATGAATACCACCATCGCCGCCGAGGTCCGGCTCAATCTGTTTTCAGGCGGCTCGGACCGGGATCGCCTTCATGCCGCGCATGCGGCCAGCGCGGCACGAGAACTGGAGATGGAAGATCTTGCGCAAGCCATTCATAACAATGTATTGGCTGCATGGCGTCATCTTCAGGAAACAAAAACCAGGCTAACGACCAGCAAACAGGTGCTCCGGCAGTCTCTTGAATCGCTACGCATCCGCAAATTACGGGAGCAACAGGGTCTGGAGCGGAGCAGTGATGTACTTGATGCGCAATCCCGTACTGACCATACCCGTGCCAGAGCCATTCGCGCCCGTTACACACTCATTATTGCCAAGGCGCGTCTGCTGGCGGCGGCGGGACAGCTGACGCCGGAGGTCATTCGATGATACGACAACACATCATTCCAACACTTTTACTCATATCACTGGCGGCGTGCTCACCACCTGAACGTGAAACGAAAGCCGTGAACGTAGCGCATCCGTCCGTTCACGCCCAAACGCTGACACTGCGTGTCTCCGATGTGCCTGAAAATTATATCACCAGCGGTGTGGTCAGCAGCGATCACAGGGTCGCTATCTCTTCGCGGATTTCCGGCTATATCCGCTCGTTACTTGTCCGCGAAGGAGATCTGGTCAAAAAAGGCCAGATTCTGGTACGCGTGGATCCAGTGAACGCCACACAATCGTTAGCACAGGCGCGCGCTGATTTTGCTGATGCCAGAACTGACATGGAACGATACCGAAAGCTGCTGGCAGAACAGGCTGTGAGCAAACAACAATTTGACAAGGTACATCTGCGATTCAAGATTGCCGGATCAAGGGTGACACAGGCAAAGAACCAATTGAGCTATGCCGAAATCACTTCGCCGGTTCATGGCATTATCGTACGCAAAACCATGGACACGGGAGATCTGGCCAAACCGGGCGTTCCCATCCTGACGGTCGAGGATCCCAGTCAGTTGCTGGTTAAAACCGATGTATCCGGGGAAGCCGCAAACACACTTGTGCCCGGGGATGCGGTGGATATATCCATTCCGGCCCTGCACCGGATGCTCACCGGTCACATCCGTCAACTGGTCAATGCCGCTGATCCTATATCGCATCAGTTCCACATCAAGATATCGGTGGATTCCACACATGGCCTGCGCGCCGGCATGTTTGCCGAAGTGCGTTTTCGCATCGGCATGCGGCAGGCGCTGCTGATACCGCAGGCGGCGGTGATTCATCGCGCCGGCCTCAATGGTACGTATATCGTGGATACAAAAGGCATACTCCATTACCGGCAGCTTCGGCTGGGCGAAAGCCATGGTGGATCGGCAGGGAACCGTTCGGTAGAAATTGCGGCGGGGCTGCATGCAGGCGATGTGATTGCCCGGGCAACGGATACTCCGCTGCGTAGCGGTATGCGCGTCAAGCTTACGGGTGGCGCAAACACACCTGCCAACGCATCAGGCGGAAAATAAATTCCATGGCAGACAATCAACAGCAAGCGAGGCAGCAATCTGAAACGGTGCGACTGAATATTGCAGGTCGTCTTGGTGCAGCGGCAATGAACACCAGCATCACACCCATGGTCTGTCTGCTGATTTTCCTGATCGGGCTGGTGGCGCTATTCATCACCCCGCGTGAGGAAAATCCTCATATAGACGTGCCCGCCGCCAATGTGTTTGTGCGTATGCAGGGGGCGAGCCCCGCCGAGGTGCGTAATCTGGTGGTCAAGCCGCTGGAACGGGTGCTACGTGAGATGCCGGGCATTGATCACACCTACGGCATGGCGCAGGACTCCATGGGCGTGGTGACGGTAATGTTCGAAGTGGGCAAGGATAAGGAAACAAGCCTCGTCAAACTCTATGACCGGATTATGCATAATCTAGACCGTATTCCGCCCGGCGCATCCCAACCGCTGGTCAAACCGATGGATGTGGACGACGTGCCAGTGTCCGTGGTCACTTTATCTTCGCCGGATATGGATGGTCTGGCATTAAAGCGTCTGGCCGAGCGCGTGCGCGAGCAGCTTACGCCGCTGCCGGATGTCTCGGTGGCTGACATCATCGGTGGCCGAAACCATGAAATCACGATTGCCCTGAATCCGGCAAGACTGGCCGCCTATCATATCACGCTGGAACAATTGCACCGTGTACTGGCCGGTGCCAATGCCGGTGGTCCCGAAGGCGATCTGGTAGGTGATGGCAAGGTGCGCCGCGTGTGGCTGGATGGTTATCTGAAGAATGCGGACGAAGTGGGTCGTCTGATTACCGGTACATGGCGTAACAAACCGGTATATCTGCGCGATATCGCATCGATCAGCGATGGCCCGGCGGAAGTTTCCACATATCATCGTATCGGTTTCGGACCGGCTGACGGAAAAATCGGGCATGCCGGCGCCACAAATAATGATATGCCCGCCGTCTCCATTGCACTGGCCAAAAAGCGTGGTTCAAACGCCGTGTTCGTTACCCATCGTATAGAAAAGAAACTGAACAAGCTGAAAGGCGATCTGATTCCGGACAACGTGAACGTGACCATCACGCGCGATTCCGGCGCACGCGCCGACGATGCCGTAAACCTTCTTATCGAGCATCTGGGCGTTGCCATTGTGTCAGTCGTGGTCATTCTTCTCGTCTTCCTCGGTTGGCGTGAGGCCACGATTGTCACGCTGAATATTCCGTTGATTTTATTCATCGTACTGGCAGTCGGCCTGCTGGCGGGCCAGACGATTAATCGCATCACAATGTTTGCATTGATTCTGGCATTAGGTCTGCTGGTGGACGATGCCATTGTGGTCATTGAGAATATTCACCGCCACCTGCACGATGGTGCGGCGGGTTTGCGCGATAAGGCAAAACACATCATCGCCGCAACCAACGAAACCGGTAAACCAACGATTATCGCCACGATTGCGGTGGTTCTCGCCTTCCTGCCGATGCATTTCGTCACCGGTATGATGGGGCCATACATGGGACCGATTCCGTTCAATGTGCCTGTGGCCATGGCTACTTCGCTGGTGATTGCCTATATGTTCACGCCATGGATCGCCCGGCGCTGGATGCCGGATCCGGTCAATGCTCCAGCCATGGTAGAAAAAGATGGAGGCAGGAAAGACCTGGTGCACCGCACCTACATGCGGCTGGCCACGCCACTGATTGAGCAACCCAGGCGCAGGTATTTGCTTTGGCTGATTGTAGCAGTGCTGTTTGTCTTCGCCATGTGGGAGCCGATGTGGCAATTCGTCCGCCCGGCTGGCATTAACGGCCCGCTCACGCCTGGCACGGTGGAATTGAAGATGCTGCCCAAGGGGAATAAAAACACCTTCAATATCACCATTGACATGCCCGAGGGCACGCCGCTGGAGGCAACCGATGCGGTGGCGCGCGACGTGGCCGATGTGGTGCGCAAATATCCGATGGTCACCGACTACGAAACCTTCGTGGGTCAGGCAGGCCCCATCGACTTTAATGGCATGCTGCGCGGCGCGGTGCTTCGCCGCGGCCCGCAGCTGGCCGAAATCCGTGTCAATCTGGTGCGCAAGGAAGACCGCACGATTCATTCGGACGCCATCGTACTGGAACTGCGTGACTGGCTGAGACCTGTGCACAGACGGCATCCGGAAGCGAACATCAAGATGGTGGAGGATCCGCCGGGACCGCCCGTACGCGCTACCCTGCTGGCCGAGATCTACGGGCCGGATGATACCGTTCGCAACAAGCTGACGAAGCAGGTGCGCAGCGTCTTTGAACACACCTGGGATGTGGTGGATGCAGACGATTCGGTGGGCGATAAGCAGCAGGAACTGCGCCTCTCCATCAACCGCGAGAAGGCCGCTCGCCTCGGGGTGGAGACGAGCCAGGTCGCACGTGCACTGCACGATTTTCTGAGCGGCTTTAACATCGGTGTCGTGCATGTCGCCACTGAATATCATCCGGTAAATATCCGCGTGCGTATGCCACGCGCCATGCGGGTGCATCCCTCCGATCTGGACAGGATTTATGTGGCAGGCGCAAACGGCCCGGTGCCGCTATCCGTAATCACGCATTGGCAAAATGCCACGGTAGCGCCACCGATGTTTACCAGGGACGGGCATAATGTCAGCTACGTCAGCGGCGAACCGGCGCGCGGCTCGCAGGTGTATTCCCTGTTGGACATGGACGGACGCATGGACGGCAAGGAACTGTTGCCAGGTGTGAAGGTCACTACCAGCGGCATGCACTTTACGCGTACCCGGCCGGAAGACACATTCGGCTATCAACTGTTGTGGGACGGCGAAATGCGGTTGACGCTGGATGTGTTCCGCGATCTGGGCGCGGCCTTTATCGTGGCACTGGTGCTGATTTACCTGTTGATGGTTGCCTATTACGGCGAATTTATTCTGCCGATGCTGGTCATGGCGCCGACGGCGCTGACCATGATCGGCATCTTCCCCGGCCACCTCGTGACCGGCCAGCCGTTCACCGCCACCTCAATGATCGGCATGATTGCCCTGGCCGGTATCGTGGTGCGCAATTCCACCTTGCTAATTGATTTCATTCTCGACTACCGGCGGCGGGGATATTCGGTGAAGGATTCAGTGCTGGAAGCTGGCGCCATGCGCGCGCGTCCCATTCTGCTGACCGCGCTGGCCGTGATCGCCGGCACATCCATCATGATTTCCGATCCGGTATTCGGCGGCCTGGGCGTATCCATGGCCTTCGGCACCTTCGCTTCGACCATTCTAACCCTGTTCATCGTACCACTGCTGTATTACCTGTGGCAGAGGAACAAACCCTTCGAGTCTTCAGAACAAGGAGCATCATCATGAATACCAATCGCGCCATCCGTATCATTGCCGGCGGCTTTATCATGCTGTCCGTCGCTTTATCCGCCATATATAACGGCGTGGATTTATCCCGGCCAACATGGTTGTGGTTCACCCTGTTTGTCG
>CAZJRL010000088.1:0-5939 GCA_964548425.1 uncultured Zetaproteobacteria bacterium
TATTTACATATCCAGTCAAAGGCATCCTGGAATTGATTGTTGTGGAACAGACGAAAGTCACCGGGAAAGAACAGTCTGAAGATCTTTGTGATGATGCGAATCCATGCGACATCCGTGACGATAGCGCAGCGTTTCCATGCAAGGGGGTGTTTCAGGCCGATTTTCGTATCATCCCATATAGCAGCGGCACTACAGCCGGAAAAATCTTCACCCAGATGATACAGAAAACGAATCTTTGGAAATCGTACAAGTTTTTCTTCTACCGCGGGGATAAGGATGTCCTTGTAGTCTGAACCCGTAACGATTCCATGCGCGGAAAAGCCCAGGGCATTTTCCGGAAGATTTGGGATGGGTTCAAGCATATCAGCCTCCATCATCATTATTATAGACGGTAATCCTTCATCATCGCAAAGCATAAAATGTGTTTTCCTCTTTTCATCCGATGCTGTTGCACGCATCATCCGCAACCAGATTAAAGGAGTCGGAACAGGTGTCAGAACGGTACGAAGCACGGGAAATCGAGGCGAAATGGCAGAAGATATGGGATGAATCGGGTGTGGATGCCGCATCCGATGCACCCGATGATGCGCGGGAGAAATACTACTGTCTGGTCATGTTTCCCTACCCGTCCGGTAACCTGCATATGGGCCATGTGCGCAATTATTGCCTGGGTGATGCCGTAGCGCGCTACAAGCGTATGCAGGGCTTTAATGTATTGCATCCCATCGGCTGGGATGCCTTTGGTCTGCCGGCCGAAAATGCAGCCATCAAACATGGCCGCCCGCCGGCTGAATGGACCTGTGCCAATATTGATCAGATGCGGGGACAGTTGAAATGTCTTGGTCTGTCTTACGACTGGTCGCGGGAACTGGCCACCTGTCATCCTGATTATTACCGCTGGGAACAGTGGATGTTTACCCGGTTGATGGAGAAGGGGCTGGCTTATCAGTCCGATGCTGAAGTGAACTGGTGCGATCCCTGCCACACGGTACTGGCCAATGAGCAGGTGGTGGATGGCGTCTGCTGGCGTTGTGACACGCCGGTCATCCGCAAGAATCTGAAGCAGTGGTTTATTCGCATCACCGATTATGCTGAAGAATTGTTATCCGACCTCGATCAATTATCCGGCTGGCCGGAAAAGGTGATTGGGATGCAGCGCAACTGGATTGGCAAATCAACCGGCGCCGAGGTGTCTTTTGGTATTGAAGGCAGTGATGAAACACTGGATATCTTCACCACGCGCCCGGACACGCTGATGGGCGTGACTTATATGGCGGTAGCGGCGGGGCATCCACTGGCACAAAAAGCCGCAGAGTCCAGCGTTGAACTGGCCACCTTTCTGGATGAGTGCAGCAGAATTTCAACCCGGGAAGCCGATGTTGAAACCATGGAAAAAAGGGGTATGCCGACCGGTTTCAATGCAATCCATCCGATCAGCGGTGAAACAGTGCCCGTGTGGGTCGCCAACTTTGTGCTGATGGGCTACGGCACAGGCGCCGTGATGAGTGTGCCGGCGCATGACGAGCGCGACCACGCCTTTGCAAAAAAATATGGTATTCCCATTCGGCAGGTGATTCGACCTGCGAACGGAGACTGGGACATTGCATCAGCAGCATTTACCGAAGCTGGCATATTGATCAATTCATCCCGGTTTGACGGGATGCCTTCAAACAATGCCAAAAAGGCAATCACGGACTGGCTGGCGGGTAACAATAAGGGTCGTGAACGCGTTCAGTACCGTTTACGGGACTGGCTGGTGTCACGTCAGCGCTATTGGGGCGCGCCGATTCCCGTCATTCATTGTGAGGATTGCGGTACGGTTGCCGTACCGGAGGATCAGTTGCCGGTGGTATTGCCGACTGATTTACAGCCGACCGGCGGGGCTTCACCACTGACCGAATGTGAGGTGTTCAAACATACCCATTGTCCCGTATGCGGCAAGCCCGCCGAGCGTGAACTCGATACCTTTGATACCTTCATGGAATCGTCATGGTATATGAATCGCTATACCAGCCCGCGTCATGAAACCGCCATGGTGGATATTTCCGCCATCGAACGCTGGATGCCGGTCGATCAGTATATTGGCGGTGTTGAGCATGCCGTGCTGCATCTTCTCTATGCCCGCTTCTATCACAAGCTGATGCGTGATGCCGGCCTGTTTACTCCGGAGCAGGGGGGTGATGAACCGTTCAGGAACCTGCTGACGCAGGGCATGGTATTGAAGGATGGGGCTAAAATGTCCAAATCCAAAGGCAATACGGTTGACCCAAATGCCATTATCGAACGTTTTGGCGCGGATACGGCGCGCCTGTTTACACTGTTTGCCGCACCGCCCGAAAAGGATCTGGAATGGAACGATGCCGGCGTCGAAGGAGCGCACAGGTTTCTGAATCGCGTCTGGCGTTTGCTGCAAAAGGTGGATGCGGAAGACACCGGCGAGAAAGACGAGGTTGCCGTCAAATCCGTTCGCCGGATGATCCATTCCACCATCAGAAAGGTAACGCATGCTTTTGAACACGGCTTTGCCTTCAATGTAGCCATTGCCGCCCTGATGGAACTGGCCAATTGTTTGCAGGCGTATGAACCCGGAGGAAAAACGGGACATGCCACGTTCCGTGATGGGATGCAGGCGCTGGTGACCATGCTGGCGCCGTTTGTTCCCCATTTTGCCTGTGAAGCCGGAGAACGGCTGGGCATAGGTCACATGACTGTCGTAGCTAATTGGCCACAAGTGGATGAAGCGGCTCTCGCTCAGGATGAAGTGATGCTGGTGGTGCAGATTCAGGGCAAAAAGCGTGGCGAGATTACCATTGCCAAAGATGCCGGACAGGATGAGGCATTGGCGGCGGCGCGTGCGGATGTCAGTATCGCTAAATGGGTGGAAGGCATGCACATCGTCAAGGTCATTCTGGTTCCCGGAAGATTGCTCAATATTGTGGTTCGGCCGCAATGAGACACGTGGCGGCCATGGCGGTTTTTTGTCTGGCATTTGCACTCAATAACTGCGGTTATCATCTGGCAGGGCAGGGACGTGGCGTGATGCCGGTAGATGTCAGTATCGTAAAGATCACCGGGGTGGATAAATCCGCCGATAATCTGTTATCTGCATGGCGGCGTTATGTGAGTGATCATGCAAGAGGCTTTATTGTGGGTGAGAACAATGCGGATGCGGAATTGCGACTGGGGGCCATCAGTGAATCCTTTACCCCTGCGTCCTTCGATGCTTCCGGTGTGGCTGTTTCCTACCGGTTCTCACGCTCGGGAAGTATCAGTCTCTGGCGCAAGGATGTGCGCATCTGGAGTAGCGGAACCATTTCCGTACAGGGCGATGTCTTTGCCGTGGGTGGCCCGTCCAGCATTGATGCATCTAAAACCCGTTTACGCCATGATCTGAACCGTCAATGGATACGCGAGGCATGGCTAAAGCTTTCGTCCGGTTTTTAATTCAGGAAATTCAGGAATCGTCCAACCTAGAATGCCAGTCAAACTTTCTCCCTCCAGGGTTTTTCCACCCGAGCATGCTTGCTATTACCTGACAGGTGATGATGAGGATGCTGTTTTTGAGATGGCTGAAGAGCTTCTGACATATGATTCAGAGAACGTAGTAGTTGTCCGCGTGGATACGAATGAACTGGGCCGTGTCTACGAAAATCTGGCACCAGGTCTGTTTGGCGCACGCGGTTGCCATGCCATGGTGCGCAATGCGGCTAGTGCAAGACCTAAACAGATGGATCAACTGGAGAAGCTGGCAGTGAATCCGCCTGAAGGTTTACGCCTGATCATTTGCGCATCGGGAATTGAGTCTAAAAAGGTATTGCACAAGCGGTTAACGGCCTTGCCGGATATCGTGTGGTGCGTATTCCCGCGCATGAACGAGGCACAATTTCATCATTGGCTTCAGGGGCTGGTCGCGGATGCCGGTCTGGTATTGACCGATGAAGCCATGTCGCTGCTTGCCGGGCAATTACAGGGCATGCGACTGGCAGCCAGACAGGCAATCGAGCGGTTGCGTTTATATGATGATGGTGAAGGCGCGGAACTGGATATGCAGATTGTGGGTGATTTGCTGGGTGAACGAAGTCCGCGAGATCTGGCTGTGTTCTGTCATGCCGTGGGCGAGCGCTCATCCAGTGCCCCGGGTATCCTGCGCAGTTTACTGCGTGATCAGCAGGTATCCGAGGTTCAGGTGCTGAGCTGGTTGTCCACGCGCATACAGCAACTCCTCATGTATCGCTGGTATGAGCAAAAGGACAAGCGATCGGCAGCATCCAGGGCGCACCTGTTCGGGGATGCCAGAAAGCATGTGCCGCAGGAAGCCGGATTGTGGAAGGGCCGGGAATTGATGCAGGCGATGGGGCAGGTTGCCCGGACTGAAAGGCTGCTGAAAGGCGCCAGTGTAGAGGATAAGTCCGTGGTACTGGAGCGATTGACGCTGCATCTGATCAGCGCCGGACGGGAACCGTGTTGAACAATTGGCAGGTCTTTGAGCATAAACATGTATGGCATCCTTATACTTCGATGCAGACACCGCCACAAATGGTTGCTGTATCGCGGGCGGAAGGGGTGCGCTTGTTTCTTGAGGACGGGCATGAGCTGATTGACGGCATGGCCTCATGGTGGTGCGCGATTCACGGTTATAACGTGCCGGAATTGAATGCGGCAATCGAGCATCAGATCAGGAATATGGCGCACATTATGTTTGGCGGATTGACGCACAGGCCTGCCGCGGAACTTGCCGGAAAGTTGCTCGAAATTGTTCCACATGGCCTGGAACACGTATTTTTTTCCGATTCCGGTTCGGTTTCAGTCGAAATTGCCATGAAGATGGCATTGCAGTTCTGGCAAGCGAGGGGTAAGCAACAGAAAACAAAATTACTGACCATTCGCCATGGTTATCATGGCGATACCTTCGGCGCGATGAGTGTTTGCGACCCCGTGTCGGGCATGCACCATCTGTTTTCCGGCATGCTTGCGGAGCATATTTTCGCTGATGCGCCTCCGAATGGTACGAATGCCGAATGGGACGATAGCCAGATCGCTGATTTCCGGTGGAAAATTGAACAACATCAGGACTCCATTGCAGCAGTCATTCTGGAACCTGTTGTACAGGGCGCAGGCGGTATGCGTATCTATGCTCCGGAATTTTTACGCTGCATTCGTGCGCTTTGCAATGAGTACGGCGTATTGCTGATTGCGGATGAGATTGCGACCGGATTCGGCCGTACGGGCAAGCTGTTTGCCTGCGAGCATGCCGAAATAACACCGGATATTATGTGTGTTGGAAAGGCATTGACCGGTGGCTACATGACGTTGGCAGCCGTACTGACGACGCGAACCGTCTGCGAAGGTATTCATGCCGGTGGCAACGTTTTGATGCACGGGCCAACATTCATGGCTAATCCTCTGGCTTGTTCCGTAGCACTGGCCAGCATTGAACTACTGTTGGATTCATCATGGCAAGGAAAGGTGGCCACTATTGAATCCCAACTGAAGCGTGAGCTTGCACCATGCCGTGCGATGCCGCATGTGGCGGATGTGCGCGTACTGGGTGCAATTGGCGTGGTTGAGCTGAAGAATCCTGTTGATATGACTCTCGTGCAACCGATGTTTGTGGAGAAAGGTGTATGGATACGGCCGTTTGGTAACTTGATTTATGTGATGCCGCCCTATGTTATTTCAGCGGATGAGCTGTCATGCCTGACGCATGCGATATGCGAAGTTGCTAGCCTGAACTATTCATAAATGCTGCCGCGCCCTCGCTTGTTCCTTTGCCCGCAACAAATCCTTGCTCAGGCGTCCGTAAGCACGGCTACGCCCTTCTTCGCAAGCATTCGTTGCGAACAAAGACCCGGCGCGATCATCACGGCGATTCATGAATAGTTCAGGCTAGAAGCTTATCGTAATACCTGTCGTATAAGTTGTATCGGTCGTCTTGACCG
>CAZJRL010000089.1:0-5877 GCA_964548425.1 uncultured Zetaproteobacteria bacterium
CTGTAGGTCCACGCCACGCCTACACCAAGACCAACCAGTGTGAACATATTCAGGTTCCAGGTTCGAATTGAGAGTGTAAAGCGCTCAAAGAAGGGCCATCCACCCCACAGGATCACAGGTGTGGCCAGAACAAATTCAATCCATTGTACTTTACCCATGCCAAGCCCGGATGGCAGCCATGACGGTGCCAGATCGGCCACCATGGCCAGTAAAAATACGGGAATTGCAAGCGTTGTACTAACCTTGAACCGGCGGCTCATATCCTCCAGTTCGGGATTTTTTTCTTCAGATGCTACTGTGCGTGCCTCCAGTGCCATACCACATTTTGGGCAGGTGCCGGGTTCATTGCTGACCACTTCCGGGTGCATCGGACAGAAGTATTCACTTTTTTGTATCAGCACCGGTGCAGCCATCGGCTCCAGTGCCATGCCGCACTGCTTGCAAATACCCGGTCCCTTTTGCTCCTGGCCGGGGCACATCGGGCAAAAATATGTGGTATCGGGATTGTCCGGTGCCTCCGTTTTGTGGGTATGGTGATGTTCACAGGGTTGATTCTTTCCATCATAAGCTGCCGGATCAGCCGAGAACTTTTCGATACAGTGCTGACTGCAAAAGTAATAATCATGTCCGTCATGATGGATGTAGTTGGACGAAGCGCGGCTGACCTTCATGCCGCAGACAGGGTCATGGGTACAATCCTCACCCAGATAGTCATCGGGAGTTTCATTGAACTTTTCCAGGCAACGGGAACTGCAGAAATGGTAATCCACACCTCTGAAGATGCGAGCATATTCGCTTTCTTCCTTGACGGTCATTCCACAAACCGGATCGATATTCATGACACTGCCTCCTTTTTGCCGCATCGGCACCAGGTACAGTTGCACCCCGGATGCGCACAACTGTAATCTTTTCGTTTGCTGGGTAACTTGTGATTGGCCCATGGGAACAGGAGATGCGTAAACCATTGTTCCTGATGATATTGCATTAGCCATGCGCGTACATCGCGGCATTCAGCCAGGTGGGTCAGGAAACGGGTGTAACCACGGTTTCCCAGTCTGGAAAACAGAAAGCGGTTCACAATACCGGCCCGCATCCGCCCACCCAGCACCTGCTGCCACATCCGGTCATAGTCATCCGACTTATTTTCCAGCCAGGCGCGTGCAGCCAGATGTCCTGAAGTCATTGCATAGCGCATACCGAAGCCCCACAGTGCATCCTGAAAGCCGGCAGCCTCACCGGCATAAAGAATATTACCTTTACGAGCAGTAGCTGGATAACTGACATTACCTAATCCGCCAAATCGTCCGGCATTTTCCGCTATCGAGAAACCAACATTTTTCTGAAAGAAATTCACGGTTCTATCCAGATACAGATGCTCCTGATGAAAATCATCGAACATACACGTTGCCAGCGTCGCATGTCCCTGATGGATCAGCAGATAGGCATAGCCCCCGGGTGCCAGATCATTGGACAGAACTGCATAGGCTGCGTCGTCCATATCCGTTTCAAACTGGTAGCCTGCGGCAATCACATCGCCCGCTCTTGGGCCTTCGGCGCAAATACCGCCTTCGGGCAGTTTCCGAACCGGGTCTTCAAAACGGATATCTACCCCCAGGGCACGGGCCTGCCGGAACAGGGCTGTGTCCAGAGAGTCAGGATCGCTGCCACGGCGTACCAGATAAAACAGAGGCCGGGCACAGCTAAAATGGAAGGCCTGTCCATCGGCATCGTAGGCAGTCAAATTGTTAAATCCGGTATATGGGAAATCCGGCTGGATCCCCATAGCTTGCAAATCATCAAGCACATCAATCTGGCTCGTCCAGTTTTCCTGGCCCTGGAAATCGCCATGGAAACGTGCTCCCACAGCCCGTTTGCGTTCATGTACGATCACTTTTGTGCCGGCTCGAGCGCAGGTAATGGCCGCAGCAAGACCAGCCGGACCAGCGCCGGAGATATGAATTGTACGGCCCACATCTTGTTCGCTGGAATCAAGGCTATGGCTGGGCATCATCAATATCCCGCTTCCACACCGACCTCGCCAAATGTGTTTGGACACTGCCTGATTCTCAAAATACAGAAGAGTGCATTATCCATACTGGTCAGCCATTTCATGATGATATGTAGAGGTCTTGCCGTTGCAGCGGAACTACCAGCGGCTGATGAGCATGCCCAACCAACACCTGAAATACGCCGCTGCTACCCTGTTCGAAATAATAAGCGCACCCGGCCATGTACAAACGCCGTAAGCGGTAGGTAGGCTCGCCCACGAGCTCTATAGCTTGCTCCCGCCGGTTCTCCAGAGCCTGAACCCAGTGGCGCAAGGTCAAGGCGTAGTGCCGCCGTAAGCCCTCCACATCAATAATCTCGAAGTTGGCATCTTCCATGGCAGTAATGACCTGGCTAATGCGGGCCAGTTCGCCATCAGGAAACACATAACGATTCATAAACCGAATGACCGGCGTATCCCGCCAACCGGTATCATTGGTAATGCCATGGTTAAGGAATAGCCCCCCGGGGTTCAGCAACTTTTTGACTATGCCAAAATAGAGCGGGAAGTTATCAACACCAATGTGTTCAAACATGCCCACACTTACGATTCGATCATAACTTATATCTTGTGGAAGCTCCCGGTAATCATGTAACTCAATCGTCACGCTGTCCTGCAGCCTTTCATGTTTGATCCGCGCTGTGACATAAGCATATTGCTGTTCGCTCAGCGTAATGCCATGAGCCCGGACATGGTAGTGGCGTGCAGCCCAGCATATGAGCGCACCCCATCCGCAGCCGATATCCAGCATGGTTTGCCCTTCTGACAGGCGCAACTTGCGACAGATATAGTCCAGTTTTTCCTGCTGAGCCTTAGCCAGACTTTGGCCAGTGTTTGCAAAATATGCACAGGAATAGACCATCTCCGGGTCCAGCCAGAGACGGTAAAAATCGTTGGATATATCATAATGATGTGCAATGGTGGAACGGCAATTCAGTTGCCTTGTCCGCGAAGAATTTATAGCAACATGTATGGCTGAAGCGGGCTCTTTTGGCAGTCGCAATGCCAGTTTAATTAATCGAAAGCGTACAGACCGCGGTAGCCGGAGTTTTTCCAGATATTCACCAAGGCTGAATAGTAATTCAATCTTGCCTTCTACATCTATATCTCCGGCCAAATAAGCCTCGGCCATGCGCACGATATCTCGATGTAACACCAGTTTCCGCAACGGCCAGGAGCGTTTGAGGATAATATGGCACGGATTATCTGTATTACCGGCCACAGTTTTACCATTCCATAAATCTATAGCGACTGGCCCGTGAAAGTCTCCCAGTACTGTCTGAAGGATATCGGTAGCAATCCTGATTTCCTCATGCGGATCAGGTCTTCCGAGCGATGATATGGCCGCTATTTTCATCTTGCATTCCACACGGGGCGCACGCTATGAACCTTGCAGTCTCTGTTTACCCGGGGATGACTCATCGGTGTTTGCAGCAGCATTGTGATTTACCGGCAAACACATTGTACAGCGGGACCCAGATCAGGGTGGCATACCAGCCGTAGCCATAGGCTTCGATGAGGCCAATCAGAAAACTTTTCCAACTGATCCATTCAAAGCCCGGCAATAATTTCTGCCAGACCGAGTACATGGCATGATCGGGAAACAGCAGATCAAATCCCACACACAAGGCAAAGGTGGTCGCAAGGAAAATGCTGGTGGCATGGCCAGCTGCAACAAGTGAAATTCTAGTGTTCATGAGTTACTTCCTTATGTTGCTTGTGAATAAAGAGGGATGGTTGCCCGTCAAACTGGTCCAGGCATTGGCGGGAACAGAAGCGATAGAGATTGCCTTCATGCATGACGCCATATCCCTTGTTCTGATCTACTTCCTTGCCGCAAACCGGGTCAATAAATGTGCCTGAGCCGGAGTCCTGATGCGACCCGTGATTGCCGTGCCCATGGATCATGTGGGCTCCACAGCCAAAACGCATCATCAGGTAAAACAACAGGGCATAAAATAACAGTGTTCCTAAGCCTTCCATGGTGATTCTCCCTGGTTAATTTCAGACAAGGTAAATCCAATCTTCTTGGCCCGTGCGATAAATCGTAGCCGGTGGATATCGGCATTTGAAAACTTCCGGAATCCATTAACCGGATTACGTTTTGATCTGAGCAAACCGATGCGGGCGTAATATCGTACAGCATCCGATGTTACACCGGCAGCTGTTGCCACTTCCTTAACCGCCATTTGCATCCGGTCAGCAATTCCCATGCTTGGCAGGCCTGGATTTGGTACGGATACAATAGAGATTCTCGACCGGCAATACCGCGACTATGCCGTCTCCGGATATACCCGTATGGGCGGTATTCATAATGCATTCTGCAATAGCTTCTGCCTCTGGTGTACGGCAAAAGATTTCAATGCGTGCATGCCGGCACATCATGTCAGGGCGATAGAAATTATGATATTCACCGTAACCGCGCACCTGACTAACGCTGATGCCGGAAACATGAATAGCCTGCAGAGCCCGTTCGATCTCCTCCAGTTTTTCACTGGCCACAATGGCCGTTACTTTTCTGTATTGCATCATTTTCTCCTTATCCCTTTGCCGGTGGTTTGTTACAACATGTGGCATCGGATGTGGCCAGATGATCAAGTTCATTTTCTTCAGTGTAGTGCACCCATCCGCGTTTGAGACGTTCAGCCCAGCCAGAACCCATGGATACGCCGGCCTTGACCAGTGCGGCTTCAATCTGCTCTGCATTTATTTCAAGCAGGTTGTAATCAATGGAAAGTCTGTTTTTCTCAACACTGATATTTTGTACGCTCATTAGTTGATTCAATGCCGTCATCAAGCCCTCACATTGTATATCCGTCATTGTTTGATCCAGCGTGAATGTCCGTCGTTTAATGATTTCCCGGCTGGCATATACGGGTGATTTTCTTCCGACATACAACCCGGGCCGGGCCAGAAAGTTCTCCCGACATTGTTCCGTACAGAAGCAATATTCAATACTCAGATGATCGACGCAAATGTTTGAGTCGCCGGTATCCATGCCACAAACCGGGCAAATATGTTGTTTTGTATGCAAGGCATTCATGGTGTTTTCCCTTTCTCATGCTGTTGCCAGGCGGTGAAGGTGGCTTCGTTCTCGAAATAGAACACGCTGCCATCCGCCTTTGCCCCGATAATTGCATCGGCCTTGTCCACCGCATGGCCACTGGTCGGATCAAGGCTCTGGCGCGTTTTCGGGTCATTCGTCAGACTACCGGCACACATGGCGCAGCAGCCGTAATAGGTTTTTCCGTTTACCTTAATTGGAATCTGCGGCTTACCCATATCCTCATTATTGACCATACAGACATTCTCTGTTTTAACCCGTTTCAGGATTTCCGCCTGCGAACTGGCAGGAATAATGGCTAGAAAAGCTGTAAGCAGGGACGATAGAATAATGATTCGTTTCAATCCTGAATGCTTCATCGTGATGTCTCCGAGAAATCCGTCTCCGGGTAATAGGCACCGGCGGAATATTGTTTGCCGGATTTGTTGAATTGCACGGTGATCCAGTGCCGCCCCTGCTCATGGCTCAGGTTGTAAAGTGCCATGTACCATTCACCCATGTGCATCATGGGTTTTTGTTCAGTGGTCCCATCAGGATGGCGTACACTGGAGGTCATTTGAAGACCTGTGACCGGTTTATGATCTTTCTCGACCACCACCATCAGGTGATAATGTTCCTTACTATATCGCATGCCTTCCGGTGAGCGCATGACATGGAAAATAACCGTGTAATCGTCCTGGATACCCTTTCTGACGATAAACCCTGCTTCATGCTTCATGACCAGCCCGTGTTTATCCATGGCATGTTCCGCCAGAGCAGGGGGTTG
>CAZJRL010000090.1:0-5760 GCA_964548425.1 uncultured Zetaproteobacteria bacterium
AAACTGTCCCCGTTTTTCGATAATCAACTTTTTTGGGGGTTGAGGCATGCCTGCCATTATATTTGAAGGCAAAACCTATGAGTGTAAATCCGGTGAAACGGTTCTGGATGAACTGACCCGGCACGGGGTGATGCTTCCGTCATCCTGCCGCAGTGGTTCCTGCCAGACATGCATGATGCGTGCAGTCAATGGAACACCGCCTGAAACAAGTCAGCAGGGGCTCAAGGACACATTAAAGGCTCAGGGTTGTTTTCTGGCCTGTATTTGTAAACCCGAGAGTGATATTGAAATCTCTCTGGCCAGTGTATCCAGGAAATACACGGCAGTCGTACAGTCCAAATCATGGATGAATGAGAGTATTGTCCGCTTGCGTTTAGCCTGTAATGAATTCAATTATATGCCGGGGCAGTTTATTAATCTGGTCAGGCCGGAAGACGGACTGGTTCGAAGTTATTCACTGGCCAGTATTGTGGAAGATGGTGGGCTGGAACTGCATGTGAAGAAAGTGCCGGAAGGCACCATGAGTACATGGATTTGTGATTCACTCGAGGCGGGAACCGAGGTCGATTTTTTTGGCCCTGCCGGAGATTGTTTCTATGTGCCGGGGAAACCGGATCAGAATCTTGTGCTGGCAGGAACGGGTACCGGGTTGGCGCCACTGTACGGGATTATCAGGCATGCACTTTCGTTCGGCCATTCAGGCCGGATTTTTCTATTTCACGGTAGCCTTGCCTCCGAGGGTTTGTATATGGTGGACGAGCTTAAGGATATAGCCTCCCGGCACGCGAATGTCAGCTATATCCCCTGTGTGCTCTACGGCGATCCTCCACAGGGCGGCATACGCGGATCAATTGATGATCTGGTCGTGCGGAGCGCCCGGGAGTATATGCACAAGAGCCGCGCATTCCTGTGTGGCGATCCACCCATGGTAGAAGCTATGCGCAAGAAGTGTTTTCTGGCGGGGGTATCCAGTCAGGATATCTACGCTGATGCATTCACATTCGTACCCAACAGTGCAGAAAAATAGCTCGAGGCGATATGTTTTTTCTTGTCAGAATCATTCTGGCTGGCTAATGTGCAGGTTCCATAAGCAGAGTCCGCCTGTTCGGGTGAATACGTAAACTGCTTTCTGGGAGGGTAGCGTTATGCATGTACAGACTTTTTTGTTTGCATTTGGTTTGTTTGTCGTTTTTGGAGTGGTGCTTTCTCTTCTCCTGTCCAATGTTGCTGATAACGCAAGGCATTAATTCGCAGATTCAGGCAACTGAAAAATTTTAATGCCGGGCCTTCATGGCCCGGTTTTTTTACTGCATGCTTCGGAATATCATATCAGTTAGTATACTGCACGCTATGAAGTTCGGAGAAAACAGCACATTACAAGCACATTTTCAGGGCCGGGAACCAGGACTGCTCATCATTATGGATGGCTGGGGTATCGGTTCCGGTGGGCCGGAGGATGCTATCGCCCGTGCCAATACGCCGACACTGGACCGTCTGTGGGAGGCATATCCACACACACAACTTCTGACCCATGGCCCTTATGTGGGGTTATCATCAAGCAGAGATATGGGAGGCTCCGAAGTAGGGCACCTGACCATGGGGGCCGGACGGATTCTTGATCAGGGACCAACCCGCATCAATAAAGCAATGATCGATGGAAGCTTCTACCAATCAACTGCATTACAGGACATCATGAAGCAGTGCCTTCAATATCAGAGTACGCTTCATCTTCTCGGTTTGTTGTCTGATGGCAATGTACATTCGCATATTGAGCATTTTTTGGCCGTTATTCAGCACGCCGACAGGCAGGGTATTACGCGCCTTCGTCTGCATGCCCTGTTTGATGGTCGTGATGTTGCCATCCAGACAGCGCAGGATTATGTGGGGCGCATTGAAGATGTATTTTCTACTGTTAATCAGAAGCAGGACCGGGACTATCGGATCGCTTCGGCCGGCGGGCGCGAAGTGATGACCATGGATCGTGATCACGACTGGCGCAAGGTTGAAACCGGTTGGCAGGCGCATGTGCATGGTCAGGCGGGGCATCAATTTCACTTCGTACCCGAAGCGATTGAGTTTTTCCGTAATCAAACACCGGATCTGGTGGATCAGGATATGCCGGGATTCGTCATTGTTGATGAGAATGGAGCACCCGTTGGCCGTATGCAGGATCATGATGCTGTTATCATGATGAATTTTCGCGGCGATCGCGCTATTGAAATTACAGAAGCCTTCTGTCTGAATGATTTCGACGGATTTGAGCGGGGGGGGCGCCCCGATGTGCTGTTTGCAGGCATGATGGTATACGACGAGGATCGGAATTTACCTGCGTTGCAGATCATGGGCCCGACCAGGGTGGATAATCCATTTGGCAAGCGGATCCTTGACTTGGGGGTCAGACAGTTTCGCCTGACGGAAACCCAGAAATTTCCGCATGTTACATTTTTCTTCAATGGTGGGCGGCGTAAACCACTGGATCCGGCTATGGAGGAATATATTCTTATTCCTTCAGACAAGGGAATTTCATTCGCCGATGCGCCGGCCATGCAGGCCGCAGAAATTGCGGACAAGGCCGTGGAACTGATTGGTTCCGGAGCATATGGTTTTGGACTGATTAATTTTGCCAATGCGGATATGGTAGGTCACTGTGGCCGGATTGAACCGACTATTGCCGCGGTCGAGGCCGTAGATGCGGCCGTTGGCCGGATAGTTGCCGCACTCGAGGCGTCCTGTGGTTCTGCCCTGATTACCGCCGATCATGGTAACGCAGAGGAGATGCTCGTACACACAAGTCATGGTGATGAAGCATGCACCCGTCATTCCATCAATCCCGTCCCCTGTATTCTTTTTGATTCCGGGTATGATGGAACTTATCATTTAAGGCAGGCGCACGCCGGAGAGGATGTTCACATGATGCCCGGGCTTTCACATCTGGCGGCAACCCTGTTTGTGATGCTGGGACTGAATCCGCCGGAGGATATGAGTCCGCCACTGATTGAAAAGGGTGCACCACCCCAGGATTAAACAAGGAGAGGGGAATCACCCGTTTCAGGGGAACAGGTTGAGGGAGGTGAATATGGCAGCGGAAGTAATGGGGCCATTGGATCAGCGGGGGATGAAAACCCTGATCTTGTGGGTGGGCTGGGCCATTACATCACTGATGATTTTCCAGGGCCTGTATAGCAAGGCCGGATTATGGATTTATATCCGCCAGGATCAGACACGGATGACATGGGTGATTCTGGCCATGTTTGCGCTTGCTCTGATTATCAGCTTTTCTCATGTTCTGATGTTGACCCGCGAATGGTTCCAGGCCTATCGGCTTGAGAAGAAGATCACCAGTCATGGTATTCTGGCGATCGAGAAAGGTGGGAAAAGAACCGCTGACCATTTCTTCCAGGCGTTACACATTATTATTGAAAAAGGAGCAAAGCCCGACATTGAAGGTCTGGTGGAGGTGGAATATTCCTCCCACCACCGCGCCAGCCGTATGGTGGCGTTAATTGGTAATCTGTTGATTACGATGGGTTTGATTGGCACCGTGTTTGGTTTGACGATTACCCTGAGTGGCTTGTCCGGTTCGCTGGAGGCTTTGGGTGAAAATCAGGAGGCCTTGTTGCGCGGTCTGCGGCATGCCATGACCGGTATGGGCGTGGCTTTCTATACAACCCTTCTGGGTTCGATTCTGGGCGGCATTCTGCTACGCGTTTTTTCCCAGATTACCGATAATTCCATTGAAGGTCTTCAGGATTTATTGATACGCAGTTGTCTGGTGGATGGCGCGGCTGATCTTTCGCCCACGCTGGAACGTGATTTGCGGGCTCTGGATCATGAAATGGACCGGCTGGAAACACGTATCAAGGCATTGCATGACTCGTTTGAATCCAGCCGCGGCGCTATGAAGGACTTTGGCGAGGAGGTAGGCCGTTTGCGGGAAACCGCGCAACGGGTCAACGAGGATGAGGATTTACTCAAGGCAATTGCCACACATCGTTTGTACGGGCGCATGCTGTGGCGTGAAGTGCATTTGCGTAATCGTTTGCGCGGCTGGTGGGGGCGTCTGAAATACATGGCGGGTGTTGGCAGGTAACCGTGCGTTCTCACCGTTTTTCCAGGAATGACTCTATCTATGAAAGTTTTTCAGACATGGCGCTGCTTATGTTGGCCACATTTGTTTTTCTGTTTGTCATGATTCTGATTGTAGCCAACATCGGTGGCCGGACATCTCCGGAAATGCTAAAAGAGATCAATGAACTGAAACAGCAGCTGTCCAAGGCGGAAAAGGATAAGAAACGGCTGATGGAGGAAATGAGCGTTCTCTCCAGTTCCGATGCGGATCAGCAGACAAAACGTGTGCTGGCCAGTGCCGGACTGGGGCACGGTATGGGGCGGCATGATTTTGACCTGTTTATCAAGGGACTCAAGGCGTTGCCAGGCAATACATTGCACCTCGTTGTCGATGCTACCGGCTCAATGCATGGCGTGACCACCTTCCTGATTCCTGTATTGCGTGTGATTGCCTACCGCTCCGGTAAACAAATTTCAGCGGTGAGCTGGTATGCGGACCGGAAAACCGGAACGTTTACCGGCAGTATGGGGGATATGTTCGATAAACTGATGCAGAACGCGCCTTTCGTTGGCACGGAAGAGACTATCGGGCATGCCTTTTCCTATGTTGGAAAACATCAGGATGTGCCAGGAGCTTACATGCTGATTGGTGATGAGCCGCCCACGGATATCATTCATTACCATGCCATTTCCGCTCCGGTGTTTACGCTTCCGTTGGGTCGTGATTCGAGCACCGAGGTGGCATTCCAAACGATGGCGCGGGAAACCGGTGGCAGGATGTTGCAACTGAAATTCGAATAAGCCCGTATGTAAAAAGTAGATTTGTAATCTTTTTTTGATTTGTGTGTCCTGCTGATTACAGGAAGTCCCCTTTACATTCGGGAAGGGACGACGATCACGGCGCCGATCATGCCATCGTGCCACGGGCCACAGAAGTAACCACACTGCAATGTGAAACGCCCGGATTTTTCAGGTGAAAACTTGATGGTTGCAAGCTCTCCCAAGGCGATACCATTAAACAAATGTAATCCACGGATAGCCAGCGTATGCTTCATATCCAGACTGGCCAGTTTCAGGCGGTAGGGTTTTCCCTGTTCCAGTTCAAGGATATATTTTCCCCACCCCTCGGTGCTCACCAGAAGATATATGTCAGAACCGGCTGGCGGGTGCACAATCGGTATATCCCCTTCGTGGCGTACAGTATAGTTGAGCACCATACGTTCCACGTTCTTTCTGAAATCAGCCAGGTCGGCAGGGGCAATCTTCTTTTTTGTAATAGAATACCCTGGGGTTGAATGCATGTATTTCCAGACCACAACTCCAACAGCCGCCCCCACCAGCAGCAGCGATAGACAGGTTGCTGCAACATACCAGTTTCTCTTTCCCGGCTTTTCTTCCATGATAACGATTCCTTATGAATATAAAACTGCATGGCGCCAATGCCGCATACTATTCGTTACACATGATTTAATCATCTGCCTTAACCTGAACTAGTCATGAATAGTTCAGGTTAACTGCAAAAATTGAATGTCCCATCTGCAAGGCGGGTAATTTTAAGCATCATGGCCAGATTCCGCTAAACTTATAGCATGTTGATTATATTTTTCAGGCAAGATTGGTGAAAGCCTTTCGCACTGGAGATGTCTGGGGCGGGCTTTCCGCTTCGGCTCTGGTATTGCCGCAGGCCATGGC
>CAZJRL010000091.1:0-5697 GCA_964548425.1 uncultured Zetaproteobacteria bacterium
AATGTCCATTTACCATTGAAACGCCTGCTGATTTCTACCGGCGCATTTATGAATATTGAAGGGAACCCACCCCCCCTGTTCATCGGCATCATGTCCGGCACGTCGGTTGACGGCATGGATGTTGCCATTGTTCGTATGGCTGAAAAGCCGCAACTGGTTCATTTTTGCGAACATCCCATGCCTGAAAAACTGCGTGAACCCATCCTCAGACTGTCTGAACCTGGCATTGATGAAATTGACACCATGGGTGAACTCGACCGCACACTGGGGTTGGCTTTCGCCGATGCTGCGCTCAAAACTATCGAACACGCGGGATTAACGCCGTACGACATTGCCGCCATCGGCTGCCACGGCCAGACCATCCGCCACCGGCCCGCTGCCCGCCATCCGTTCACACTGCAAATCGGAAATGCCGCCACCATCGCCGAGAGAACCGGCATCACCACGGTTTCCGACTTCCGCAGCCGCGATATGGCCGCAGGAGGTGAAGGCGCGCCGCTCGCGCCCTTCGCCCATCGTCAGCTATTTGGCTCCGGCCGGCAGAATATTGCCGTCCTCAACATCGGCGGCATCGCCAACATCACCTGGCTGGGACAGGATGGAAAAACAGCCGGGTTTGACACCGGCCCGGGTAATATGGCCATGGACGGGTTAATGCTTGCACTCACCGATGGCCGTTGCGGTTATGATGCGGATGGAGAACTGGCCGCAAGGGGCACCGTCTGCCATGCCCTGCTGGATAAACTCATGCGGCATCCTTTCCTGAAGCGGCGCCCTCCGAAATCCACGGGTCGGGAAGAGTTCGGGCAAAAAATCATAGACCAAATTCTTGCATGGCCGGCCTTGAGCGATGCGGACCGCATGGCCACAGCCTGTGAATTCACCATCCGGAGCATTGTGGACAGCATCGGACCCCTGCCGGACACGCCGGACAAGTGGCTCATCTGCGGTGGCGGCGCCCGCAACCCCTACCTGATGCAAAAACTCGCCGAACAGCTTGCTCCGGCACAGGTTTCCACCACGGAAGCCGCGGGGGTTCCACCACAAACAGTCGAGGCAGTGTCATTCGCAATCCTCACGCATCGGACGATGCTCGGCCAAAATAACATCTTAAGCGCTGTCACCGGAGGGAGGCAGGACGTATGCGGCGGCTCGATTACACCCGGAAACAACTGGCCGGAACTGTTTCAACAATTGCCTAATTGGATCCGCTAACCCACGCCATTTCCGGCATCGTGCTGGCTCGCGCACTGCCCAGGAACCCCATACCCCGTTCACAGCTCATGCTGCTGGCGGGATTGGCCATGCTCCCTGATGCCGATTATATCCTGACATTTATCTCCGACCCGCTTTATCTGCGATACCATCGCGGCATCACGCACTCGATCCTGATGCTGCCGTTATGGACCTGGCTGCTCTATGTAATACTGCATAAAACCCGCTCAACTATCCCGGCATGGCTAATCGTCGCTGCCATCGCCCTGCATATCGGGCTTGACCTGATCACCTCGTTCGGCACCATGATTCTGGCGCCATTTTCCGACTGGCGCCCTGCCTTTGATTTAATATTCATGATTGATCCGCTGTTTACCGCCTGTCTGTTACTGCCGCTTATTGCCGGTCTGGCCTTTCGGCAACATATGCGGCGGTTTGCGATTTGCGCATTTATGCTGACAGGAAGCTATCTGGTATTAACCGGATGGGCACATCATCGCGCCATGGCTATTGTCCGCCATGCCCATCCCCATGCCGTAAGCCACGCTGCCCTGCCGCTGCCTTTTTCTCCGTTCCGCTGGCAGCTGATTGCCGCCTGGCCCGATCACTATGAGTACGCCGGCATCAACCTGATTCCTTCCTTTCCGGGTAGCGCGCCGTTTTCCCCTGAATCCCTCGTGAAAACCTATATGCCGCCGCTAAACACAGGAGTAAAACCCCTGCAATGGCAAGCGCTGCCTGCAATGCAGAATGTGCCTGATATCGAAGACCTGCCCGGCATTTCCTTCTACCGCTGGTTCGCCCGCTTCCCGGTGCTGCTGGAGCGGGATGCGGGACATATCGAATTCGGTGACCTGAGCTTCAGTGCCGGAGGCAAAGCCGCTGAATCTTCATTCAGGTTATATATTGAAACGGACGATACGCCACGTGCATGGCTGCTCTGGCGCAAGGACAGCCGAACCCCGCTACCCTGACATAAAATTACGCATTGACTGATGCGTTTGCCAGCCCACACTGACATACCATGCGTAAGCTTGGCCCGAAACATATTTTCCTTCTTGCTACTGTATTATTGGTGATAGCTTGCATGATCCCCTCGGGCGGCAGCGCCGGTGAACTGTCCGGCTATGTTCTCGCAAGCATACGAAAAACCACCCATATTCGAAAAGATAACCCCGTGGCCATGGAGTGTGAAAAAATTGGCCATAAACTGGGTAGTGTCAGCACAGGCGATTGCGACAGAGCAAAACTTAAGGCTGGCGGTGCATCATCAGTGCAGGGACAAGCCATACTTTTCAAGGAATATCCACCGCTGGCACGCAGGAAACCACAGGCTCGCGTCCTGATGATCGGCGGCATTCATGGTGATGAATATTCCTCGGTCAGTATCGTATTCAAATGGATGAAGAAACTTGATCGCTATCATTCCGGACTGTTTCACTGGCATATCGTACCCCTGCTTAATCCCGATGGTCTGCTACAGAAGAAATCATCCCGCCTGAATGCCCATGGCGTCGATCTGAACCGTAACTTCCCGACCCCGAACTGGCATGTACAGACGCGCGACTACTGGGTGCGGCGCACGCACAAAGACCCGCGCCGCTATCCCGGCAAGGAGGCGCTCAGCGAACCGGAGTCACGCTGGCTATATGAAGAAATCCGTAGCTTCCAGCCACATGTCATTATTTCCGTGCATGCACCCTACGGCATACTGGATTTCGATGGCCCGCCCAGACCACCACACAGCATGGGTTATCTGCACTTGCATCTGATCGGAACTTATCCCGGGTCACTGGGAAACTGTGCCGGAGTGCAACACCATATTCCAGTCATTACGTTGGAGTTGCCACATGCCGGCATCATGCCCGGCCAAAAAGAAATAAACCGGATGTGGCACGATCTGGTGCACTGGTTAAGCCGAAATATCCCCAAAAAAGGCACACAGGGCGCCTATGCCACCTTCGACGATGTCACCCGCTCGTTGAAATTACCGCTTGCCCCCACGCAGAGCAGGGTCCCGTGAATTTTAGCCTGAACTATTCAACTTAGCCTGCACCATCACGAGAGTGTTATGGTTAAAAAAACAGATGAGACCAACCGAAAGCCGGAATGTAAAAAAATGATTTTTTATTTCCATGCTTAAACGGGGCCATCAAGAAAAGAGACATCTTCCCAAGCCTGTGTCGGGCAGCCGGACGCATCGCGGAAACGCAGATTCTGTACCTTTGGTACGCGTCTGTGTGCACGCCCGTAGCTGTCTTCCTGCATTTCCGTACCGGAAGTAGCGGACAGAATCATCATATCCTCATCAAAAACAATATCGGTGATTTCGTATGCCTCGCCAAGATAGCGCACCCGACGCCCAACCAGTGCATTCATCCCGTCCTTGTCCTGAACCAGACCTTGTAATGCCGGATCGCTCATTTCATCCTCCTTGCACTCGACGCTGACGCCGATCCGTGGGGAAGTATGCCATAAACCTTGCCAACAACCATCCGTAATCAGGTATGCAACCGGGGGACTTGCCACAAGTATCGTATATACTAAGCTGCATGATTCATAAACAGGGAGGATAAGGCATGGCACCGTTATGGGAACAGATTCAGGCATGGACCCTGCTTGATATTGCCGTAACCCGCTGGATGATGGCAATCGTTATCCTGTTCCTCACCGTTGTCGGCCGGCGATGGGCGTTGCGTATCTTCCATATCCTGGCTCAGGAACTGGCTGACCGGACGGAAACGCCACTCGACAATCTGCTTCTGCAGGCAGCAGAAAAGCCCGCCGGATGGCTGATTTATATTCTGGGTATTATGGCGGCGGTACACGTACTAAACCCGCCCGTTACCATCTTCCCCATTGTTTCCGCTGTCGATCAGCTTGGCCGAATTACATCCATCCTGATTGGCACATGGTTTCTGTGGCGGCTGCTTGACGGGCTGGCTGCCTACTTCACTGCACGCGCAGCACAAACAGAATCTTCACTGGATGATCAGCTTGTCCCCTTTGTGGCCAAGACACTCAAGATATTTCTTGTCATCACCGGTGTCCTGGTCGTCGCCCAGAATATGGGTTATTCCATTTCCGGCCTTATTGCATCCCTGGGCATCGGTGGCATCGCTGTCGCTATGGCTGCCAGAGACACGATTGCCAATGTGTTTGGCTCTATCATGATTCTGGTGGATCGTCCCTTTACGATTGGAGACTGGATTAGAACCGGCGAGTTCGAGGGCGTCGTCGAAGAAGTCGGTTTCCGTTCCACGCGTATTCGCACATTCGAGAAAACACTGGTTAATGTGCCCAATTCACGCATGGCCAACATGGTCATCGACAATATTGATGCCCGCTCTGTACGCCGTATCAAAATGCGCATCGGCCTGACCTACGATACAACACCGGCACAAATGGATGCCGCCATCAAGGGAATCAAAAAAATTCTGAGGAATCATCCAGACGTGGATAAGGACTTCTCACTGGTCAAATTCGATGAGTTCGCGGACTCGTCACTGTCCATCTTCCTCTACTACTTCTCAGCCAGTAAAGTGTGGGAGGAATACCTGCAAGTGCGTCAGGAAGTCAATTTGCAGATCATGGAACTGCTTGGATCACTGGGGCTGGAATTTGCCTTCCCGACCCACACCGTACATCTGGAGCAGAATCCGGGATAAAAAATAAAAGGAATGCAGATGATACAGAAGCCACAGATCGAAGCCTTTACCGATGGAGCATGTTCCGGTAATCCCGGCCCGGGCGGCTGGGGCGTATTGTTACGTATGGGACAGCATGAGAAGAAACTATGTGGCGGGGAGCCGGAGACCACCAATCAACGCATGGAGTTACGTGCAGCCATTGAAGCATTGCGAGCATTAAAAAAAACATCGCGCATCACCGTTTATTCGGACTCCAGATATGTGATTCATGGCATAACCGAATGGATTCACGGATGGAAAAAGAACGGATGGAAAAATGCCGGCAAAAAACCGGTTGCCAATAAAGATTTATGGGAGGAACTGGATCGGCTGACTGCCGGACATGATGTGACATGGACCTGGGTAAAAGGCCATGCCGGTCATCCGGAGAATGAACAGGCCGACGAGCTGGCACGGCGCGGCATTCCGAAAAAAGATTAGCGCAGAACCCAAAGGAGATACAGTGCACCCCGCTGGTTAGGGCCTGTTCACATAAGCGCTGCTGCCCGAAATGAGGGCAGGCTAGGAGCCTGTCGGACTTAAGGGGATTGTAGCGAGCAGGAGCAAGCGGTGCTGTCCCGCCGCGCGATAGTTTATCAGTGAGGCCAAAATAGCATGGTTTTGACTCGGGCTTTCAGCCCTCAGGGCTTGCGCCCCGCCCTCACGTGCGTCCAAACGCCCTTCGGGCTTTTTGTGAGGCGCATAGTGGTAACTATGTAACGAAAAATCAGCCAATTTTGAGCCGCTTCCCTGCTGCGCAGTAGATTTCTCACAAGCCCGACAGGCTCCTAGG
>CAZJRL010000092.1:0-5659 GCA_964548425.1 uncultured Zetaproteobacteria bacterium
AGCCGTTCTTCCATGTCATGTTCGGCAACGTCAAATATACGGTGAAGCACCGTTAGTCTGACTATTGCAACATCAACTGGCCGCCGGGAGAAATCCCGGCGGTTTTTTCATGCAGGTTAGCAGAGCACGATCAAGCAGATGAAGAAATTCGTTCCTTGGTATCTCAATTGCCCCAAGGCTTGCCAGGTGTTTAGTGTAAAACTGACAATCGATAAATATCCAGTCATTTTTCCGTGCCTGCGCAACCAGATACGCTATGGCTATCTTGGAGGCGTCTGTTTGCCTGTAGAACATGGATTCGGCAAAAAAAACCCGATTCAAACACACACCATACAGGCCGCCGACAAGTTCACCGTCATTCCATACTTCGATTGAACGGACATACCCAAGCCCAAACAGGCGCGTATATGCGACTATCATTTCCGGCGTAATCCAGGTTCCCTCCTCTCGCGCAGCGCACGCGCGTATCACATCACCAGGCGCCGTGTTTTCACTGATGCGGAAGCGCCCTTGGCGCATACGCCGGACAAGCCTGCGCGAGCAATGAAAATTATCCGGAAACAGCACCATACGGGGATCGGGACTCCACCAGAGGATGGGGCCACCGACTTCGTACCATGGGAAAATACCCTTTCGATAGGCAGCAATCAGCGTTTCAGGTGTAAGATCACCCCCTGTGGCCAACAGTCCATTGGTATCAGCACTCTCGGGATCGGGAAATTCAATCATGTTCCAAGGGTTGCAATCCACAGGCTGCACATCAAGCATTCATCGCATGATTCACATCAAAACCCCTGAAGAAATCGAACAAATGCGTCCGGCATGCCGCCATGCAGCAGATACACTGGTGATGATTGAGCCGCATATCCACCCTGGCATGAGCACCGATGATATTAATGACCTGGTGCATGCGTTCACCATCAATGCAAACGCGATACCAGCGCCATTGAATTACCACGGCTTTCCCAAATCAGTCTGCACGTCGGTCAACCACGTGGTTTGCCATGGCATCCCCGGCAACAAGAAGCTGAAAGAAGGAGACATCATTAATATCGATGTCACCAGCATCATTGATGGTTGGCATGGCGATACCAGCAAAACTTTTTATGTTGGGAAACCGACGGTGAAAGGAAAAAAGGTAACCGAAGTTTCCAGAAAGGCGCTGGAAATCGCTATTGCTTCCGCCCGTCCCGGCGCAACACTGGGGGATATCGGCCATGTGATCCAAAGTTATGTGGAGTCAGAAAAATGCTCTGTAGTACGTGAGTATTGTGGGCATGGTATTGGCCGAGGCTTTCATGAAGACCCGCAAGTGCTGCATTATGGAAAACCGGGAACAGGTTTGAGGCTTAAACCCGGTATGGTCTTCACCATTGAACCGATGGTGAATCTGGGGAAAGCAGGAGTGAAGGTGTTACGTGATGGCTGGACCGTAGTGACACGTGACAAATCGCTCTCCGCCCAATTCGAACATACAATTGCAATCACGGAAACCGGGGCAGAGATTCTTACCCTTCCTGCAAGCCTGCCGGCAGCTCGAAAGACTTGCAGTTGATAAATCCTGTAACAGCATTCCTGCCGGATCGACTTTTTACCATGGGCTACTTGCGAAACCTTGGGTGGATACGAATATCATTTGCATCCGTGCTATTCCTGTCGCTAACAGGTTTCACGCTCAAGCCATCTCTGATCCCCCAGAGTGATATTCTTTCCGGTGGTCCGCCCAAGGATGGCATTCCTGCCCTGAGCTTTCCAAAAGTCGAACCCGGAAATCTGGGTAATACATGGCTCAACGATGAAGACCGCATACTGGGCGTGGTGGTGAAAGGACACGCACGCGCCTATCCCGTCCGTATTCTCAACTGGCATGAAATTGTCAACGATCGTATTGGAAAGAAACAATTTGTGATTACCTACTGTCCTTTATGTGGTAGTGGTATGGTTTTCGATACCGAGGATCAGTTTGGCGTTTCCGGTTTACTCTACCAATCTGATGTTCTTCTTTACGATAAAAAGACAGAAACGCTGTGGTCACAACTGATGATGCAGGCTGTTGCCGGCCCCCGCATGGGGGAACCGCTCAAAGCCTTGCCGTTGACCCACACCTCATGGAAGGCATGGCATAAGAAATATCCGCAAACAACCGTGCTTTCCCGGGATACCGGTTACTACCGGGACTACAATCGCAATCCCTATGGTGATTACGGCAAAAGCCGCAGTATTTATTTTCCGGTGCGTAATCGTGATGACCGGCTGCATCCCAAAACATGGGTGATCGGGTTGGAACTGGATGGTGCGTTCCGTGCATGGGACATATTTGCAATCAAACAGGCGGGTGAAATCCATGAAACATGGAATCACCACGACCTGATCATCCGTAACAGGGAAGGCATTGTGGAAATCGTGGATACTTCATCCGGCAAACCGCTGAACAGCGTAGTTCTCTACTGGTTCGCCTGGGCGACGTTCCATCCGGACACCTCGCTTTACACCGGAAAGCCCTCATAACCTCCGCGAGATCGGGGCCAAGCTTAACTTATGGGTGTTTTGGCCTGCCTATTGGCAAGATCACCTTGCGCCTGCAACAGGCTCTACAGATAACCGAAGGCCGACTGCATGCAGGATGGAATCCAGGCTAGCCAGTTCTGGATTTCCATTCCTGGAAAGGGTTCTGTAAAGTGCTTCACGGTTCAGGTCAGCGGTCTCCGCAAGTCCCTCTACAGGGTGGATTGTAACCTTCAATAATCCCAGCAGACTTCCATCGGGCGCAGGCATAAAACCGGAAATACGGGGCCCTGATACGGCTATCACCGGTTCATACCATAATGGAATATAAACCTGATCCGCAGCCATGCGCTGTTGCACCAGTCCATACAGCCGACGGCGCTGCTGTCGGCTTTCCACCTGCGCTGCTGCATCCAGCCATTGATCCACCTGTGGATTCGCATAACGACCGCGATTGGCGCCTTTCGGCGGCCACATGTTCGAATGTAATATCCAGCGATAGATGTCGGGATCAACGATTCCCACCCATGAAAGGGAATATACCTGAAAATCTCCCCGTTTGATGCGGGCGTAGAAGCCGCCCCACTCCAGCGATTCGATATGCACATCCACACCAATGTCGTGCCACATGGAAGCAATCGCGGTCGCCAGTCTCAGGCGGCTCGGATCCGTGCTGGTGCGGTAATTCAATGTAAAACGAATGCCGCCGGCCTTACGCGGATAGCCTGCTTCATCCAACAGGCGTTCGGCGACGGCAGGATCAAAACGGGTTGCAGACAGTTGCACTGCTGCCCAGTGCGTGGGCGAAAGCACCGTCTCCGCCAATTCGGGCAAATCAGAAAATAAAGCCTTTTTGAGGCGCATCCGATCCAGCCCCAATGCCAGGGCATGGCGTACGCGAACATGCTTTAACAGATGATCCTTCAGATTCATCCCGATATAGGAAAAGGTTGTAGAGGCACGGCTGACGATTTTAAGCTGTTGTTGTCGATGCAGATAAGGTAACAGGTGCGGCGGTAAATCATTCTCGGTAAAATCCAGTTCACCGCGCGCCAGTTTGAGACAACGTGTCACGGGATCCTTAACCGTAATAAAGCGCAGGCGCCGAACACTTTTTCCACCTGTTTTCTGTTCCAGTACAAGACCATGCTGGTCCCACCTTAGCAGATGGCACGGCCCGCATCCGATCATGTTGCGCGCCTGCTGCCCCCTGGCTGCCAGATGCGCCGGAATAATACCCACGGACAAGCGTGTTAGCAGTGATGCATCCGGTTTAATGAGGTGAATGACAAGCTCCTGATCTGACACAGCTTCTACCTTGTGAATCGCTGCAAAACCGGCACGCAGCGGACTTGCCTTATTCACGTCCATGATTGAGTTCAGCGTCGCGGCCACGTCGGCCGCCTGCACAGGCGTTCCATCGTGAAATGTCAAACCGGGGCGCATAAAAAAATGCCACGTCAAGGCATCCGGATGCGTCCAATAGTTAGCAGCGTCCGGCTGTGGCGTGAAGTGCGCATCCAGCCTGACCAGGCCGCGATGCAGCAATTCCTGTACACGATACGAGGCAGCATCGGTGGCATAACGCGGATCCAGGCTCATGGGTGCTTGTGCCAGACCGATGCGGATTTCGCCCTGCTCCGGCAAAACCTGCTGGCAAGCAGCCGTCAACAGTAATATACCAATACAAATAAAGCGTACCATCATCGCTGCCACAAACTCATTGCCTCCACATGACCGCTATAGGGGAACAGATCGAAAGCCCGGAGTGCGCGTAAACGATAACCAAGCTTATGGAGTTCTGCTGCATCACGGGCCCCGGATGCGATATCACAATTCACCATAATGATACGGGTTGGTAACAATGACCCCATATTCCGGCAAATTCTTTTCGCACCTTTCCTGGGCGGGTCAAGAATAAGCACATCCGCGCCGGAGAAGTTGCTTAAATCACACGGTTTAAACAGGTTCATTGACGTATAGCATGTATTCAGACCATATACTTTCGCACTGGCATTAGCCTGCCGGATACTGGATGCAGATGCGTCTCCCCCCCTGACTTGTGCACCTGTGGCATGCGCCAGTGGCAACGACAGGTTCCCAACACCACAAAAAAGGTCAGCTACAAAGCGAGGGGTTCCGGCCCATTCCTGCACCTGCCGCACCATTCCCGTATTACCGGTTACGTTCCCCTGAATAAAGTCATCCGGACCAACAGACAATTGAATGCATGCATCGCCTGCCGGAACCCTGTCATGCAGTGTTCTAACCGGGCGCGCTAACGGTATCATTGTCGAGGGTGTTCGCCACCACAGGGTCATGGTATCGGCAAAAGGAAATCCTTGTACGGAAGAAACCAGATGGCTTGAGAGCCTCTTGCAAAACTCTGGGTGGATGAGCGGCAATCCCACTTCGAGTCCATTTTCGAGCTTGAATGAGCTGCATGGTGGTTCCATGGATCGAAATTCAAGCTCGGAAATGGGCCGAAGTGGGGACGCCAATCGCCGCTCACGAGTTTTGCAAGAGGCTCTTGATACATTGGCACCAATACCCTCCGCCTGTGCTTCAAACACGACACACATTCCATCCGCAAGCCGTGTCATCTGGATGGATTCGACATCACGGGGGATATCGTTCTGGATATACAGGCGCAGCGCGTCTATCTCCGGATGAACTATCTGGCAATCGGGCGCCCGGATGACTGTGTGGCTGTTTTTTGCACGGAACCCCAGAAAAACACCTTCTGAATCATGCCCACGCCACCATCGGGCGCGGCGGCGTTGCCCGAATTTTATATCTTCCTCGATTGCATGCCATGCAGTATCCGCATCCATAAAGGGCAGAAATGCATCCCGGACCCATCCTGATTTGAGTACTGCATGATGGGCAGGATCAAGAAATTGCAGGGCACAGCCGCCACATTGGTTAGCTGCACTGCATGTGGCTTCAACGCGCATGATGGAGGCCTCCGTCCGTGCTTCTACACGTCCCCGGAGCATTCCGCGCCTTTTACCTTCAATCCGGCATCGAACAACATCGCCGGGAATGGCATTACTGACAAGAAATTGCTTGTCCCGGCACCGGACAAGAGCCTCACCGCCTGGCAACAGGCGTTCGACACGACCGGCAATCAGTGGTAACTGTGTCACTAGGG
>CAZJRL010000093.1:0-5577 GCA_964548425.1 uncultured Zetaproteobacteria bacterium
CCGGCATCCTGCTTTAATTTGGAGGGGTCAAATGCACCCTTGCCGCTTGCATCCGGCAGGGTGTCCTGCTTCACCGGGACTGAATGTGCAACAGATTTCTCCACCACGGAGCCCGCTTTCTGCTGCGAGAAAAAGGCCAGCGTCAGACTGGTCACCATGAACACCGCGGCGAGACCGCCGGTTAACTTGCCCAGAAAGGAACCGGAACCACGGCTGCCAAACAGGGTTTGCGCGCCGCCGCCGCCAAAGGACACGCCCATATCGGCGCCCTGACCACGCTGAATCAGCACCACGCCGATCAGTGCCACCGCGACCAGAATATGCAAACTGATAACCAGAGTAGTCATGTTTATGCTCCTGCCGCAACGTTGGCGGCTGCCTGAATGATTTGATTAAACGATTCGGCGTTGAGGCTGGCACCGCCCACCAGCGCGCCCTCGACGCCCGGACATGCCATTAGATCCGCTGTATTTGCCGGTTTGACACTGCCGCCATACAACACACGGCAATCGTGCCCCATGCGGGCCAGTTCGCTGTGAATAAAGGCGTGCGTTTCGGTGACCTGTTCCGGCGTGGCGGTCAGTCCCGTACCAATGGCCCATACCGGCTCGTAGGCAACGGTTAAGGGCGCATCAGTGGATGCAGCTTCCAGCACGGACAACTGTTCGCCCAGTACAGCATTCGTTTTACCCTTTTCGCGTTCCTGCAAATGTTCACCGATACACAGGATGGGCTCCAGACCCGCATTCCAGGCTGCATCAAGTTTTGAATGAATCACTTTATTGGACTCACCGATAATATCACGCCGTTCGGAATGACCGAGAATCACATAATGGCAGCCTACATCGCGCAGCATCATGGCGCTGACACTGCCGGTGAAAGCGCCGCTCTTTTCAAAATATACACTTTGCGCTCCCAGGCGCACATCCTTCTGGCGCAAGGATTCGGCCATGGGGTACAGCAACGTAAATGGCGGCATCAGCGCCACTTCCACATGGTCCGGAGCAGGATTGTCACCCAATGCATCAACAAATTGCCGCGCATCCTCAAGCAAACCATTCATTTTCCAGTTTCCTGCAATGAGATGACGCTTGCGGCTGGCAAATTTTGCGGACTGTCCCACGGCGGCTTCCTCCTGCGTGATTAAACCCTTTTAAGCTGAAAGGGTCCGGGATTGTAGAAAACCATGCAGACAAAGCAAGGAGAATTGTGCTTTTACCGCAAAGGACGCAAAGTTTCGCAAAGGAAAAGCATTAAGCTGTATTATTCCTGTAGGCTTCGCGCATGAACAATACAGGCGCAAGAAAATCGCTGGGGCAACATTTTCTCATCAGCCAGACGGCGATCCACCGCATTGTGGAAGCTATCCCGCAAGGTGCAAACACACTGGAGATTGGCCCCGGCCATGGCGCAATCACGGAACCGCTGCTGCAACGATCAGGAAAACTGGTGGTGATTGAAAAGGATGACCGCTTTGCCGATGTGTGGATCGAGCGAGCAAAAGGCGAACCCACCCTAACCTGCGTGCATGCGGATGTGCTCGCTGTACTGGATGCACAGATTCGTGAGCATCAACCCCAATGGATTGCCGGAAATTTACCGTACAATATCAGTGGCCCGCTTTCGGCCGCGCTGTTTGCGCATCATCTGTCCGGTGGCATGGTGCTGATGTATCAGCGAGAGGTGGGCAATCGCATCATGGCTGATCCCGGCAGCAGAACCTACGGCGGTTTGAGCGTACTGGCACGGCATTTTTATCATGTAAGGCGCCTTCTAACACTGCCTCCCGGTGCTTTCTCTCCGCCGCCAAAGGTGCATTCAGTCGTCCTTCTACTAATACCGCATGGCCGAAACCCCATATGCACTTATACGGAATTGCAACAGACGGTACGCAAGGGATTTGCCCATCGCCGCAAAACGATTGCCAATAACTTCAGGGATATTCTTGCCGCGGAGGACTGGAAAGAGCTGGGCATTGACCCCAAAACCAGACCGGAACAGCTGGATTATGATGCATGGGCGAGACTCTCATGCCTTTTGTCCGGCAGACATTAATAGTTTCCCTTTGCGAAACTTCGTGTACTTCGTGGTGAAAATGTCCTGAACCGTTATCCGCCCAGTTCACGCGTGGCTGTTTCTATGTCTGCTTTAAGGCGCGCCAGCAGTTCGTTACGTGATATGGCTGCCACCTCTTCCTGCGTAATATAGGGTAGAAAACGCACGCGGACCGTGCCCGGATGTTTGATAAAACCACGTTTGGGCCAGCAGTTCCCGGCATTGTGCGCCATCGGCAAAATGCCCACCCCTGCTTTCCTGGCCAGCATGATGCCGCTGGCCTGATAATCACCCGTTTGGCCCGGATCAGTGCGTGTACCCTCCGGGAAGATGACCACCCAGCGATCCTTCGCAAGAAAGTGCCTTCCCTGTTCCAGCACCTGTTTTAACGCCTCGCGGGGATTGGAACGGCGAATAGCAATTTCATTGAGAGCCCACAATGCCCAGCCGAACACCGGAATATAAAACAGTTCCCGCTTCAGTACCCAGACAAAGGGCGGCACCAGGCTTGGCATGGCAGCGGTTTCAAAGGCGGACTGGTGCTTGGCCAGCACGACACAGGGAATGTCCGGAAGATGGCTCCGGCCTTCAATCTCAAGCCGGATACCGCAAATAATGCGGGCCAGTCCGATGGTTGATTTGCTCCACCCCTTACCCCAAAACCATGCCGCAGCAAAGCCGAAGGGACGGCTTGCAACAAGCAGGGTGGAAAAAAAGAGGGTCACAATGAAAAAAAAGAAATTAAATAATGTTGAACGCAGGATCAACATGGCGTGTTCCCCAGAAGATCATCAACCGCAGCAGCCAGATGACTGAAATATCGAATATCAGGTATCAGCCGGCGTGATTTTTTCAGGATGTCGGCAGCATCGCCATGGCCGGACTGCACCAGCACCGGAGTAACGCCCGCGGCCAGCGCCGCCTGCACATCACGCACTGAATCGCCAATAAACATGACTTGTCTCAGTTGATCGCCGAGGCCAAGCCGGGCCAGTGTTTCATGTAACAATCCCGGTTTTGGTTTGCGGCAGCTACAATCATCCTCCGGTGCATGCGGACAATAGGCTACATGTGCAATCTCACCGCCTGCATTTTCAATGGCCAGCATCATTTTGGCATGAATGGCCTGAAACGTCTCCTGATCGAGCATGCCCCGGCCCAGCGCCGACTGGTTGCTAATGATGGCTACCGGAATACCTGCCGAGGTCAGTCTTGCGATAGCTTCAAGACTGCCCGGAACCGGCAGCCATTGCTGCGGCGTGAGAATATAGTCCGATGAATCGAAATTGATGACGCCATCACGATCAAGGAATACAGCCTGGAGTTTGGGTTTCATGATTCGCAAATGCTATCGTGCCCGTGCTTCCTGCGCACGAATCTTCATATGCACGGGAATAGCCCTACATGAAAAAGGTTTGCATCGCCAAAATCACGGGCCTATCGTTGCCTTTCAAATCAAAAGCAGAGACAATTTTACCTTCTTCCCCGGCAAAGCCGAACACGGGAAAAGTTGAAACTTCCCCTGTTTTTGATTGACAGCAAACCAGAAGGAGAAACATCATGGCTTTTGAGTTACCCGTATTACCTTACAACAAGGACGCGCTGGCACCAACAATTTCCGCCGAAACGCTGGAATACCATCACGACAAACATCATGCCGCCTATGTAGCCAACCTGAATAAACTGATTGAGGGTACGGAATATGCCGACAAAACCCTGGAAGGGATTATAACCTCGGCGCCCGCCGGCGGTATATTCAATAATGCAGCCCAAGTCTGGAATCATACCTTTTATTTCAACGCACTTGCTCCGGACGGAGGCGGTGAACCGGGTGGTGCGCTGGCAGAGGGTATTGCGGATGCCTTTGGCTCATTTGATGATTTTCAGGCCGGCATGACAACTTCCGCTGCTGGTAATTTCGGTTCCGGATGGACATGGCTGGTAAGGAATACGAATGGTGGTCTGGAGATCGCCAACACAAGCAATGCCGGCAACCCGTTGACCGATGGCAGCACACCGCTGCTGGCCATTGATGTCTGGGAACATGCCTACTATATTGATTACCGCAATGCGCGTCCAAAATATCTGGAGGCCATCTGGGATATTATCAACTGGGATGTTGTTGCGTCGCGGTTCTAGCCCGGGCTAGCCTGCACTATTCATGAATCGCCGTGATGATCGCGCCGGGCCTTTGTTTGCAACGGATGCTTGCGATGGATGTGCGTAGCCATGTTTACGAACGCCTGAGCAAGAATTCGTTGCGAGCAAAGGAACAAGCGAGGGCGCGACAGTATTTATGAATAGTGCAGGCTAGAACCTGAGGAAATACCGGGACGGCTCTTTTTTACGAGGACATCATTCATGAGTAAGCAAGTCAAATGGAAACCGGGGAAAAGGGATGCTGTTTTTCTTGCGGTAGTCGTGACAGTGATTGTGCTGCTCGTGCTGGGCAGTGGCAAACGTACCACAAAACCGACGCCCGGTGACAAAGTACATGCGCATGCTGTAACACGTCAGGCCTGTATGAAATGTCATGGATTAAACGGCATTCGCCCGCGACCCGTTGAACATCATGTCAAAGGCGACCAGTGCTTTCAGTGCCACACTCAGCCCCGGAACTGGGCAGGAATGAAATAATGATGAAAACTATTGGTATCAGCATCAAGCCGGAACATGAACGGGCGCGACAGCTGGGTATGGAATTGTGCGACTGGCTTACACAGCATGGCAGGGACGTGCTGCCCGATGAAACACTGGCAGATGCATGTGGCGAGACATGCGTATCACTGGAGGAGATGTCCAGCCGTGCTGATCTGATGGTGACGCTGGGTGGGGATGGCACGCTCCTGCATGTAGGCCGGCGCTTTGTCGGATCAAACATACCTATTCTCGGCATCAACCTGGGCCGCCTCGGTTTTCTCACCGGTGTACCGGCGGATTCCATGCTGAAAGCTGTAGAAACCGTCTTAAACGGTGGCGGACATATAATCCGCTACTTTAGCCTGCATGCGGAGGCTTGGCACAACGGAACGCTACTGGGCGGAGGGGTTGCCCTGAATGACGTGGTGCTGCAACGCAACCGGCATCCACGCATGATTGAATACGAGATGAAGGTTGCAGGTGAATTTGTGTTCCGTGTCCGTGCCGATGGCCTGGTGCTGGCGACACCGGCGGGTTCCACCGCTTATGCCTTATCCGCCGGAAGCGCCATCGTGCACCCGGCACTGGATGCCATTTCCGTAGCGCCCGTCTGTCCGCATACGCTCTCCAATCGACCTATCGTTGTTCCTGCCGGTAACACCATCGAATTGAAACTTGTGGAAGTACCCGCGCCTGCCGCACTCAATCTGGACGGGCAAATGTGCCTCGAATTGCGGGAAGGAGACAATATTCGTGTGAAAAAAGGTAAATCGGTGCAGCTGGCCTATCTTCCGGGTCGAAATTATTACGAGGTACTGCGCAGTAAATTACACTGGACCGGGCGCGAGGACGACAAGGCTTCATGCTGACCGAACTGCATGT
>CAZJRL010000094.1:0-1835 GCA_964548425.1 uncultured Zetaproteobacteria bacterium
GCGGGAGTCATATTCAACTCACGGGCAACGAATGCCGTCATACGTTTGTCCATGCGCGCGAATACGCCGGAATCCGCCGCATACAGCGTATTATCCAGATCAATGACCGCAAGATCGAAAGGCATTTCCGTAAGCTACGCCGCCTGATGGCGGTCGGGTAGTGTAGCATGATGGCTGGGATCCAGGGTCGAAGTATTTTATTGCTCTACAGTTAATGGGGCAGACAACTGTTCCGTTCAAGAGTGGTGGTGCCCGGTCTTGTTTCATGTATTGCAAAGGGGGCGATCCACAGTAGATTCTCCATAAGTCTGACAGACTCTTAACCTGCACTATTCATGAATCGCCGCTTCGGGGCCACGCTGTCCGTTGCGAAAAAAGGAACAAGCAAGGGCGCGGCAGCATTTGTGAATAGTGCAGGTTAAATTGTAAGCCGGTGTTGTGATATTTCCAGAGGGTGAAAGAAAAACCCCTGTCAGGTCAGACTGTAAATTGAGATGATGAACAAGCATGGAGGTTAAACACGATGCGTAATATCCTGATCCTTGGCTGCGGCTATGTTGGCGAGCATCTGGGGAAGGCGTGTATGGATACCGGTATGCAGGTGTTTGGCACTACGCGCAACGGGCAACGCGCCAGCACGTTAAGGCAGGCAGGTATCGAACCTGTAGTGACGGATTCACCTGTCGATATCCCTGAAGATATTCTACAGGCCTGTGATGCCGTGCTGGATTCGATTCCGTTGGAACATTCGGAAGGCGGTATGCATGCGGGGCAACCGTACTGGGTGCCGGAGTTGATACAACGTATGTCACATGTCAGTTGGGCCGGTTATCTGTCCGCGACCAGCGTGTATGGTGATGCGGAAGGTGCGTGGGTGGATGAGGCATGGCCATGCAAGCCCACAAGCAGGCGCGGTATCGAACGCTTAAAGGCCGAGAATGCGTGGTTGCAATCAGGTATTCCGGTTGAAATCTTCCGTCTGGCGGGCGTCTATGGGCCGGGACGTAACATTATTGCACGGCTAAAAACCGGGGGATACAAGGCTGTGCAATGGAATCCTCCGCACTATTCCAGCCGTATCCACGTGGATGATATCGTGGCCGCCATGATGGCGGCAATGTATGCCCCGAAGCCGGGGCGTATTGTTAACCTGGCTGATGATGAACCTCTGCCACATGCCAGTTATGTGACAGAGCTGGCGCGGATGGTTGATGCACCGACGCCTGTGATGCTGACGCCGGAGGAAGGGAAACGGCAATTATCTCCGGCAGTAGTCGATTTCTTTAGCGGTAGTAAACGGGTGAGTAACAGATTGCTTCACCGGGAATTGTTACCGGAATTGAAATATCCCAATTTCAGGGAGGGACTTGCCTCGTTACTGTAACACGCGGCGCCGTGTCCAGCATTTGCTTCTGATGGCTTCCAGACAGGCATCTTTACTGGCGAAATACTCAAGTGACAGGCGCAAAATCTGGCCCGTGACCCAGCGGCCGATAAAATATCCATGCGCATCATGCAGGCACATATATTTCCAGTTTGTTGGCAACCTTTCCTCGAACATGGTGGTAATATTGATCGATCTGTGGGAAGTTCACATTGACTCAAGTCAAGCATAAGAGCCAATTGCAGAACTCTGGGTGGATGAGCGGCAATCCCACGTTGTGTCCATTTTCAGGCTAGAATGAGCTGCATGGTGGTTCCATGGAGCAAAATTCTAGCCTGAAAATGGACCGATGTGGGGCCGCCGATCGCCGCTCACGAGTTTTGCAATTGGCTCACTACAAAGCCATTTGCAAAACCTGAAGCGTGATTAGCTGCATATGTTATGCTGCCTT
>CAZJRL010000094.1:1935-5551 GCA_964548425.1 uncultured Zetaproteobacteria bacterium
ACAAAGCCATTTGCAAAACCTGAAGCGTGATTAGCTGCATATGTTATGCTGCCTTCATGAATGCTGATGATTTCCAGGCTATGGCCGAAGCTGCCTATGCGACGTTGCCTGTGCGTTTTACGCAGGCCATCGAAAATGTGGTGATTCTCACAGAAGATTCCCCGGATGCCGCGACCCTTGGCCAGATGCAAGCGGATTCCCCCTGTGATTTACTGGGTCTGTACCATGGATGGCCGTTACCGGAACGGGGCACTGCTTACAGTGGCCATCCTCCCGATATCATTCACCTGTATCGCAAGCCCATTATGGCGTATTGCGCACAGCACGGGGAGGATATGGCACATTGTATCCGGCATGTACTTATCCATGAGATCGGGCATTACTTCGGGTTTTCGGATGAGGAAATGGAGGGAATCGAATCTCCTGCCCGATGATTTGTTATGGGTAAAGAAACAACCGGAACTCCTGCGAAAGATACAAAGTGGATTTTGTGGGATGGAAGAGAAATATGAATAGTCCGGGATATATACCTGGCCGCAGGGAGCTCGACTTTTGAACGCGGCTTTCGTACTCTGCGCTTCGTCTTAACCTGACCTATGCATAAATCGCCGGGATGATTGCGCAGGGCCTTTGTTCCTACCTGCGCCATAGCTTTGGCAGGCAGGCGCAATGGACAGCGTGGCCCCGAAGCGGCCATTCTGTCCGGTACGGACAAAGGAACAAACAAGGGTGCGGCAGCATTTATGAATAGGGCAGGTTAAACGGGTGAGGTAAGCATGGCGAATCAGGAAGCAATACTGGCTTTGGCAGATGGCCGCATTTTCCGGGGCCAGGCGTTTGGTGGGAGCGGGCACTGCGTTGGTGAAGTCTGCTTCAATACTTCAATGACCGGCTATCAGGAAATCTTTACCGATCCCTCCTATACAGATCAAATTATTACTTTTACTTATCCACATATCGGGAATGTCGGTGTCAACGACATAGATATGGAATCCGGTTCCGTTTCAGTGCGGGGCTGTATTGTGCGTGCACCGGCACGCATATCTTCCAGTTACCGGGCTGAAGGTGATCTGGATATATGGCTGGCTGACCATGGCGTAGTTGGTATTGCTGGCATTGATACCAGGGCACTGGTCCGCCACCTGCGTGATAGTGGTGCGCAAAACGGTGTGATTACCTCCGACAGCATGAGCGAAGGCGATGCGTTGGAACTGGCGCGTTCATGGGATGGGCTGGAAGGCCGCGATCTGGCCGGACAGGTAAGCTGTGCCCGGATTGAACAATGGGATGTCGGCAGTTATAATCTTGATACCGCTGTTTTTGAGACACCGGAAACACATGGCCATGTTGTTGCATTCGATTTCGGTTGCAAGCGTAATATTTTCCGCAAGCTGGTGGATCGGGGGTCTCGTGTCAGTATTGTCCCGGCAGGCACATCGGCTGTTGATGTGTTGGCGATGAAGCCGGATGGTATCTTTCTCTCCAATGGGCCGGGTGATCCGGCGGCGGTTGGCTATGCCGTGGAGACAATCCGCGCGCTGCTCGAAAGTGATATACCCATTTTCGGTATTTGTATGGGGCATCAGCTGCTGAGCCGGGCACTGGGATTGTCTACATTCAAGCTTAAGTTTGGCCACCGTGGTGGTAATCACCCGGTACGCGATGAAACCACCGGAAAGATTGAAATTACCAGCCAGAACCATGGGTTTGCCGTACGCGATGATCAGGTTCCCGGGCATGTGGAAATCACCCACCATTCACTGTTTGACGGTACAGTTGAGGGTTTACGGGTCAGGGACAGACCGGTATTTTCCATTCAGTACCACCCCGAGGCCAGTCCCGGCCCACATGATGCAGATTATCTGTTTGACCGTTTTGCGGAAATGATGGAGGAAAACAAGCCTGTTTACCGCGAAGGACGCAAAGTTACGCGGAGTAAAAACGAGATATAAAGTCTGATAGAGGTTGAATCTATAATTCACTCCGGGGGTTGCCCATTTTGGGTTTCCCTTGTGAAACTTTGCGTACTTTGCGGTGAGTGGTTGTTATAGAGCCGCAAAATACCGTTTGGCTAACAGCAGCAAGCCTTCGAGTGTGAGGCGCGAACGGTATTCGGTGATGCCGGAAATATCTTCAAGCATGGCCTCTACTTGACCGCCTGTAGCAATGACTGGCGCATTTCCGTAGCCGGTGAGCGCATGTATTTTGTGGATGATGCCATTAAGTGACTCTACCGCCCCCCAGTAACTGCCTGCCTGCATGCTGCCCACGGTATCGCGGCCAATGAGCGTTTCCATTCTGCCAAAGGAAACCTCCGGCAACCTGGCGGCACGGCGGCAAAGTGCGGCCAGTGCCAATTCCACTCCCGGCAGGATAAGGCCTCCGGCGTAATGGCCCTGTGGAGAAACAATATCGAAAGTAGTGGCGGTACCACAGTCCATCACGATCACCGGACTGCCGAACTGTTCGCGGGCGGCTACAGCGTTGGCAATGCGATCCGCGCCAACCTCGCGTGGATTCTTGTAGTCCACAGCCATACCGGTCTTCACATCGCCGGAGCCGACAAATGCAGGCGTGATATCGAATACCTTGCGGCAAGCCTCCGTCAATATGCCATCCAGATGCGGCACTACACTGGCAGCAAGAATACCCTCCGGTAAAAAGGGGACAGTTGCACTTTTTTTGTTCCGGCTTCGCCGGGAAGAAAGTAAGCTGTCCCCTTTCTTACCGTGAGCTGCCAGGCCATGCAGCTTCAGGGCCAGTTCATCACTGGTCATATCGCCTTCACTGGATAATTGCCAGTGGCCGGTCAGCGTATCGCCACGATACAGGCCGAAAACCATGCATGTATTGCCGACATCCACGACCAGAAGCGCAGGCTGTTCTCGACTCACGAAATATGTCCTCCATTATAACTGCCCTGTTTGTCAGGGGTGGGGTGGCTGTTATTCTCCATCAGTTCAAGATCACCGGCTACAATCCGTTGTAACCCCGCATGTGTGCGCAATAACAGAGCGCCATCTTCATCCAGATCTTCGGCAATACCCTCAATATAGCGCAATCCATCATATACGCGCACCTGCTTTCCGCATGCCGCATGCGCTTGCCACCACTGTTCCCGCACAGGACCAAAGCCATGAGCCAGATAATCCAGGTAATACCGCTCCATGGATTCAAGGATGCGTGCGGCGGTTTCCATGCGTGAAACGGCATGTCCGGAAGCTGTGTCCAGATCGGTGGCAGTGGCTGCAATATCCTCCGGCCAGCTTTTTTCGGGCGTGTGTACATTGATGCCCATGCCCACCACTACAGCTTGCACACGCCCCGGCTCGGCACGCATCTCGGTGAGGATGCCGGCCATTTTCCTACCATGATAAAGGATGTCGTTTGGCCATTTAATTTTAATGTCCGGTGCAAATAATGAAAGCGCATTATGCAGTGCAACGGCGGCAAGCAGGGAAATCTGTGGGATCTTTTTCGGGGAGAGCGGGGGCCTGAGCAGTATGGACATGGTTAGCGTATGCTCCGCAATGGTATGCCAGCGGCGCTGCAAGCGTCCGCGACCTGACGTTTGCCTGTCGGCAAGCACAACCAGTCCTTCCCGTGCGCCTTCATT
>CAZJRL010000095.1:0-5528 GCA_964548425.1 uncultured Zetaproteobacteria bacterium
AATGCATCGCCTTGCGGCAACTTCTCCAGTACAGCCCGCTCCAGATACCGGCGCACTGACGAAATATTTATCTGGCCAAGCACATCTTCGGCAAAAGCAAAGGTAAGTACATTCATGGCGGTGGCTTTACTCAAACCGCGGCTTTGCAGGTAGAACAGTTGACTCATGTCCAGCTGGCCGACGGTTGCACCGTGTGCGCATTTAACATCATCGGCATAGATCTCCAGTTCCGGTTTGCTATCCACTTCGGCGTGGTCGGATAACAGGAGATTGCCATTGGACTGCTTCGCATCCGTGCCATCCGCGCCTTCATGCACCACCACCTTACCATTGAATACGCCATGGGCACGACCGGAAAGGATGCCCTTGTAATGTTCCTGACTGACGCAACCGGGGCTTATGTGATCAACGCGCGTATGATGATCCGCATGTTGCCGACCGTTGATCGTATATAACCCGTTCAGGATGCATGTGGCGCCTTCGCCGGACAGGGCTACGGCAATATCCACGCGTGACAACGGCGCTCCGAGAGCCAGGGAGTTTGAAATAAAACGGCTGTTACACAACTGTTTCACATCAACCCGGCCAAGATGAAACTGTTTGCCCGCCTCCATCTGTAAACGGTCATGAAAGAGTGTTGACGTATCGTCAAGATATACCCGGGTTACATGATGCGTCAGGCCGGCATCCCCGCTGCTTCCGGTAAAATGCTCAATGACATGCGCAGTGGCGCCGCGTCCTATCCGAATATCATGACGCATGTGCGAAGCGCCGCCGGATGCGGCGATATGTAACAGGTACAACGGTTTATCCAGCTTCACGCCATCGGCAATACGGATACATACGCCATCCGAAGCCATGGCAGCGTTCACGGCAACAGCACCATTGAACAGGGGCATGTCCTCATTTATTTCCAGCATTCTGGCAGCCTTATCAGCATCAGAATTCAGCAATGCTGATAACGGCGTAACGGAAACCCCTTCGGGCAGGTTTGGTACATCGCCCTGAAAACGGCCATTGATGAATATCAGACAGCAGGCGGCCTCCAATTCCGGAATCGACTGTTCCTCACATACCCCTGTATCTACATCCACTGCCGGAGAAGGCGTCCACCATGTTTCACCAAGGACGGCTGTCAGACGTGACAGATCGGTGTATTTCCAGTCTTCATTACGTGTTGTCGGCAACCCGGCTTTTTCAAAAATTCGCCAGGCCGCATCGCGCACCATCTTGACCGATTGCGTCATGTCTCGTTCAACCTTGCTGGGAGGCAACGAATTTATGGGACAGGGCGCCAGCCTCTTCCAGAACCCAGTCGTAACCGCGGTCCTCCAGCTCCAGCGCCAGCGATTTATCGCCCGTTTTCACGATACGTCCATCGGCCAGCACATGCACGACATCCGGTTCGATATAATCGAGAAGACGTTGATAATGTGTGATCATGACAATCGCCCGTTCTTTCGAACGCAGTTTGTTGACACCACCGGCAACAATTTTCAACGCATCAATATCCAGACCGGAATCAGTCTCATCCAGAATGGCCAGTTTCGGTTCCAGCACCGCCATCTGGAAAATTTCGTTACGTTTCTTCTCTCCACCGGAAAACCCTTCATTCACTGAACGACTGACCAGGGATTCATCCATATCCACCAGTTTCATTTTTTCCCTGATGATGGCCATGAAGTCCATGGCATCCAGTTCCGGCTCACCACGGTGTGCGCGAATAGCATTTAACCCCGCTTTAAGCAGGTAGACATTGTTGACGCCGGGAATTTCAATCGGATACTGAAAAGCGAGAAATATACCCTCCCATGCACGTTTCTCCGGGCTTAATGCCAGCAGGTCCTGACCTTGATAACTGATCGTGCCCTGTGTCACCTCATAACCGTCACGCCCCGCAATCACGTTGGACAGGGTGCTTTTTCCGGAACCATTCGGCCCCATGATGGCATGGACTTCTCCGGCTTTAACCTCCAGATCAATTCCCTTCAGAATTTCCTTGCCATCTACGCTTACATGTAACTGTTCAATCTTCAGCATATTCTACAATCCTTTTTTTACCACAAAGACACGAAGACACAAAGAAGGACCAGGATATATAGTCTTTCTTCGTGTTTTTGTGCCTTCGTGTCTTTGTGGTGCATGCTCTTAGCCCACTGCACCTTCGAGACTTACGGCCAGCAATTTTCCGGCTTCAACAGCAAACTCCATCGGCAATTCGGCAAATACATCCTTGCAAAAGCCGTTGACAATCATGCTGACCGCATCCTCTTCCGAAATGCCTCGCTGCATGCAGTAGAACAACTGGTCATCACCAATTTTTGATGTCGTAGCTTCGTGCTCCACCTGAGCTGACGGGTTCTTCACTTCAATATAGGGAAAGGTATGTGCGCCACAGGTTTTGCCCAACAACAGGGAATCACATTGTGAATAGTTGCGTGCACCCTCAGCGCCTTTAAGTACCTTGACCAGTCCGCGGTACGACTGTTGACCATGGCCTGCTGAAATACCCTTGGAGAGGATAGTGCTTCTGGTGTTCCTGCCTACATGTATCATTTTTGTTCCGGTATCCGCCTGCTGGTAATTGTTGGTAAGGGCCACCGAATAAAACTCACCAACGGAATCATCACCCGTTAGAACACAGCCCGGATACTTCCAGGTGATGGCACTGCCGGTTTCCACCTGAGTCCATGAGATGCGGGAACGATTCCCCCGGCACTCGCCGCGTTTGGTGACAAAATTATAGATGCCGCCCACACCATTCTCATCGCCCGGATACCAGTTCTGGACTGTGGAATATTTGATTTGCGCACCTTCCAGCGCCACCAGTTCGACGACAGCGGCATGCAATTGATTTTCATCACGCATGGGTGCGGTACATCCTTCGAGATAACTCACATATGCACCTTCATCGGCAATAATCAGGGTTCGTTCAAATTGACCGGTATTGGAAGCATTGATACGAAAATAGGTGGACAGTTCCATCGGGCAGCGTACGCCCCTGGGAACATATACAAATGAGCCATCGGTAAATACGGCGGAATTAAGCGATGCAAAGAAGTTATCCGTAGGTGGAACCACACTGCCCAGATACTGACGCACCAGATCGGGATGTTTTTCAACCGCTTCGGACATGGGACAAAAAATAACACCGGCCTCCGCCAGTTTTTCCTTGAAGGTCGTAGCGACGGAAACGGAATCGAATACAGCATCCACGGCCACCCCTGCCAGCATTTCCTGCTCGTGCAGCGGAATCCCCAGCTTCTTGTAGGTTTCCAGCAGTTTAGGATCTACCTCATCCAGGCTCTGCGGCGCATCATCATTTGATTTGGGCGCCGAATAGTAGGAAATAGATTGATAATCAATGGGTTCATAATTCACATGCGCCCATTTCGGCTCGTGCATCGTGAGCCAGTAGCGGAAGGCTTCCAGCCGCCACATGGTCATCCATTCAGGTTCATTCTTCTTGGCCGAAATCAGCCGGATAACATCCTCATTCAGGCCCGGGGGTACAGTGTCTGCCTCAATGTCAGTGATGAATCCGGCATCATATTCCTGTTTGACCAGGGCTTCGACTTGTACGTTTTTCACCATACTTCACCCTGCCTGCCACAGTTTTGGAGTTGAGCTGCCGGATTTTTCCGTATGCATCACAGGTGAGAAATCAGGCTGAATCATATCTTCCAGACTGATAACGCCCAGAGTATGCCGCACGGCCTGATTAATCATGCGCCAGTTACCACGGGTAGCACAGTGACTTTTCTGCTCACAGTTCCCTGCTTCCAGATTACATTCAGTAAGTGCGATGGGGCCCTCCAGGGCCACGATAATATCACGTACAGAAATATCGGTAGCCTTGCGCGCCAGCCGATAACCACCTCCCGCACCACGAATGGACTCGAGCAGATTCTCGTGCAGCAGAATTTGTAAAATCTTGCTCACGGTTGGCAGAGGTACGTGCGCCTGGCTGGCAAGATCAGCTGCGTTGTGCACTTCATTTGTATTTTTGGCAAGCTGTGTCATTAGCAACACACCGTAATCAGTCAAACGTGTAATCCGGAACATTTTAGTGCCTCTCTTGAAAGGCGACCATTCTACTCCTATATAATAGCCCGGGCAATGGCATAAAGCCATTATTGTTTAATGGGATTACGTTCTCAGCCCTGTGAACCGATAGGCAAGCTGCATGTTCGACACGATGGCCGGTCGCGGCGTGGTGGTATGCGCCAACAACCCTCACACAAAGATCAGTCATTCTACACGCCCGAGTACTGTGCGTGCACCTCTCTGGCATGCATATCCGGAAGTTTGTTCAACGCAGCAATCAATGCCCTGGCAGAGGCAACGACAATATCCGTATCCTTACCCTGGCCGTTCACAATACGGCCTGCATCCTGCAAACGAACGGTCACTTCACCCTGGGCATCCGTACCGGCGGTGATGGCATTCACTGCATAAAGCAGCAGCTTGCCATTGGGTTCAACCAGTGAATTAATCGCCTTGAAAGCAGCATCTACCGGACCATCACCCTCGCTGGTGGCCTTGTGCAATTTCCCCTCGATTTCCAGTTCAATGACAGCAACCGGCGTATCCCTGGTGCCGGATGCCACGTACAGGTTGGACAGTTTGACGCGTTCGGACTCCGCCTCTTCGCCATGGTCCAGAATGGCCATTAAATCTTCGTCGAACACCTCTTTCTTTTTGTCCGCAAGCACCTTGAATCGTTCGAAGACCGCATTGAGTGCTTCCCTGTCCACTTCAACACCCAATTCCTCATAGCGGGATTTCAGGGCCGCCCGTCCTGAATGCTTGCCCAGCACCATACGGTTGGTGGTCCAGCCGACGGATTCCGGCGTCATAATCTCATAGGTCTTGTGATGCTTGAGTACGCCATCCTGATGAATCCCGGCTTCATGCGCAAAAGCATTGGCGCCAACAATGGCTTTGTTCGCCTGCACCGGCATGCCGGTAATCTGGCTAACCAGCTTCGATGCGGGCACGATTTTCGTCGTATCAATGCCTGTTTCAATATCGTAGCGATCCGAGCGCGTGCGCAGGATCATTACAATCTCTTCCAGCGATGCATTGCCAGCCCTCTCTCCCAGCCCGTTGATGGTGCATTCAACCTGTCTTGCACCATTTTCCACGGCCGCCAGTGAATTAGCGACAGACAGGCCCAGATCGTTGTGACAGTGTACCGAAAAAATGGCCTGATCGGAATTGGGAACACGCTCGCGCAATTCGCGAATACGTCCGCCAAATTCCTGTGGCGTCATATAGCCCACCGTATCCGGAATATTGATGATCCGTGCCCCGGCGGCAATGGTTGCTTCAACAATTCGGCACAGAAAATCCATTTCGGTGCGCCCTGCATCTTCAGCCGAAAACTCAACCTCGGACACCAGCGATCGTGCCTGTTTGACCGCCGTGACCGCCATGTCCAGTACTTCGTCCGGCCGCATGCGCAGCTTGGCTTCCATATGGATAGGACTTGTGGCAATAAATGTGTGGATACGCGCATGTTCCGC
>CAZJRL010000096.1:0-5446 GCA_964548425.1 uncultured Zetaproteobacteria bacterium
TGTTGTTCTCGGATGCCAAGAAAGCATGCGAGAAGCTGGTTCAGTCGCTGGATGGATAGTCCGGGTTAGTTTTCCGCAAGCGCCTGATACATCTCGATATCACGGCCTCCATCGTATGGTCTTCATGAATCATCCGGGTTAGAGGGCATGCTCCTGTTGATCGGCGGCAGGGCACCGATAGTGCGTGCTTTGGCTTCTTCTTCACCCACAACAGTGCGTATAGCTTCCAGGGTATGCTGTAGCTTGCGCTGGACACAGGCGTACAGGCTATAGCCAAAATCGGGATAACGCTTGCGCCATGCATGCACGGCTTCATTGTTGATCATCATCAGGCGCAGCGGTGTGATTGCAGTGACGGTCGCGGTATGATCCTTGCCTGTTATGATAGAAATTTCGCCGACTTCATCACCGGCGGAAATGCGAGCGAACACGATACGTTTAGCCGGAGTTTGCGGGTGTTTCATGGATGCTTCGGCCTTGCCACCCAGTACCAGAAACATGAATCGGGTATCGCTGTCTCCTTCCTTAAACAGTGTTTCACCCGCATCAAGGGAAACGAATTGTGTATTATACAGCAGGATTTCCCGTACAGCCTGCGGCAACCGTGAAAAGACAGGGTTGACCGCAATTGCGGTCGCCGCCAGGCGTTGCTCCGCTAACTGGGCGAGGCTGCGTTGAAATCGTTCGTTGGCATCCAGGACATCGCGTACCTGTTCACAGGGCAATTGGAACAAAGAGCATGCTTCAAGGCTGCGAACTTCCGCGCTTGCAGGCGCGTGGTACAGAATTGATGCCTCTCCAAATACTTCACCGGGAGTAATTGAACCGACTTCAAAAATTTCGTTATCATGGCGTTTGTTCACCTGGAGCAGGCCGGAATGAACCAGATACAGAAATTGTGACTGTTGTCCTTCCATCATCACAGCAACATCGGCGCCAACATCCAGGCCTTGGGCAACGGACCGGAACAAGTGCATTTCATCCGGATACAAAACCGCCAAATCCGAGAATTCAGCAGGTTCGAAAACAAGCCCGGTTTTTTCCAGACGGGATTCCATCGGGATCATTATGGATACAGATGGTGCCGACCGCAATGATTAAGGAATTTTATAGCTTTTATCACTGTTTTTCAGGGCGCCCATGATGTGTAGGATGCGGGGCCTAGCCCGGATTATTCATGGATACAGGCGCGTCCTCGCTGGTTCATTGATCCGCAACGAATCTTTTCTCAGTCGTCCGTAAGCATAGCTACGGTCTCCATCGAAAAAATCCGCTGCGAATAAATGTCCTGCGCGATCCCGCCTTCGCGGGACTTCGTCATCACACCGATTCATGAATAAGCCGGGCTAGGAGCCTGTCGGACTTAAGGGGATTGTAGCGAGCAGGTGGGGAAGTGAGGCAAAAATAGCATGATTTTGAGGCGCATAGTGGTAACTATGTAACGAAAAATCAGGATATTTTGGACCGCTTCCCTGCCGTGCAGTAAATTCAGCTTAAGTCCGACAGACTCCTAGATGGAGGAAATGTGAAACGCGAACTTGAAGTATCGCTGCAACTGGCCGCGAAATCCCTGTTATCGGAACACGGCGGGGAAAATGGCGTACGGGTTGTGCTAACCCGCCCCAGAGCCAGGGGGCATGGAGATTATGCTGCCAATGTGGCTATGCCGCTGGCCGGGCGTCTTGGCATGAAACCTCATGAAATTGCAAAACGGTTGCTTGAACTGGTGCAATGGCCGCCATGCGTGGCTAAAACAGAGGTTGCCGGCCCCGGGTTTATCAATATTTATCTGCAACAGGCATCGGAAGCCTCTATTCTTGCAAAGATTGTAACACAGGGTGCTCATTATGGGCGCGTAGCGACGGATGTGCATGCACCACGCGCCTGTGTCGAATTTGTATCGGCCAATCCAACCGGTCCGATGCATGTAGGGCATGGTCGTGGTGCGGTGGTAGGCGATGCGCTTTCCAGCGTGATGGAAGCGCGTGGGGTGCTTGTGCATCGGGAATATTACATCAATGATGCAGGTAACCAGATTGGCGTGCTGGCCGATTCAGTCTGGTTACGCATGCGTGAATTGCAGGGTGAACGCATTGATATGCCGGATGAGTGTTATCCGGGTGAATATATCGTGGATGCGGCCAGAGGCATCCTGGAGCAGCGCTCCTTCGAGGAACTTCAGGTCATGCAGGGAGAAAAGCGCCGGGCATGGATTGGTTGTGAGGCCGTTAACGTTATGATGGCGATGATCCGGGATGATTTACAGGTTATCGGTATTACGTTTGATGAGTATTTTTCGGAGAAAAACCTGCATTACTCCGGGAAGGTGTCCGGACTTCTTGAGCAGTTAAAGGAGGAGGGTTTAATTTACATGGGGGCGCTTCCTCCCCCTAAAGGTAAAGAGATCGGAAATTATCAACCGGTGGAGCAATGGCTCTTCCGAACCACAAAATTTGGTGATGACATAGACCGGCCATTGGCAAAAAAGGATGGAACGACCACTTATTTTGCCGCTGATATCGCCTATCATATGGATAAACATGAACGGGGATTTGATCGCCTGGTGGATGTGTGGGGTGCGGATCATGGCGGGTACGTTACCCGTGTGCAGGCGGCCATACAGGCATTGACGGGTAAGAAACATCAGCCGGAAGTGGTACTGGTACAGATGGTTAATCTGACCCGTGATGGCAAGCCGGTACGCATGTCCAAGCGGGCCGGAACCTTTGTGACACTGCGCGAAGTGGTGGATGAGGTAGGCAGGGATGCCGTGCGCTTCAATTTTCTTACCCGGCGCGCCGAAAGCCAGCTTGATTTTGACCTGGAAACAGCCAAACAGAGGAATGATGAGAATCCGGTTTATTATGTGCAATATGCACATGCCCGGGTATGCTCTATCTTGCGCAAGGCGAATGATGAAGGTTTACAAATGGCCGAGCCGGAAGACGTGGATGTATCACTGCTTGTGGCTGAGGAGGAAACCGGGCTGATCAAACAGCTTCTGGCTTATCCCGAGGTTCTGGAAGTTGCAGCCAATCGTCTGGAGCCATACCGTGTAGCCGTTTATCTCATGCAGTTGGCAGCGAATCTGCATCGATGTTATCATAAACATCGCGTTATTGTAGAGAATACGGAACTGGCGCAGGCCAGGTTGCTGCTGATGCATGCGGTACAGCATGCATTGGCTAATGGGTTGAAATTATTAGGTGTTTCCGCACCGGAGGTGATGTAATGGCGCGCAAGGATTTTGCCAAGGTGCAGGCTCCGCAAGCGGCGGACCACGGCATAAAGAATATGCGAAGTACACTGGTGGTTGCAGGTATGCTGATCATTGTAGGCGTCAGTTTTGTCGGTGGTGTTATGCTGGGAGAAAAACAGGGAATGGAAAAGGCAAAGTACGCGGGGAAGCAACATTTGCTGCAACGCCTCGAGAAGCAACGTCATGAACTTGATACGTTGAAAAAAACAAAGTATCAGTCTGCCCGGGGGAAAACACAGGTTGGAGACCTGACTTTTTACAATACGTTACCCGATCAGAAAGTGACGCCGGCACCTCTGGATGCATCGCAAAACAGCCCGGGCCGTGAAAGAGCCGTGACGGATATTATCCGGCGTGAACTGGCTCACCGGGGAAGACAACCTGCATCCAGTGGTGCATTCAGGCTTCAGGTTGGTTCATATCAGCGCAGGGAAGATGCGGATAATCTCAAAGCACGATTCAAGCAACAGGGTCTTCAGGCTGTTGTCGAACAAACTACGGTGCCGAATCTGGGGTTATGGTTCAGGGTTTATACCGGACCATACGCCAGCCGTGCAATGGCCGAACAAGTCAGATTACAGGTGCAGACAAAGATGCACATCACGGGTCTGTTGCTGCATGAATAATGCAGGCTAGCCTGCATTATTGATTGTGGGCAAAGGCCAGGAAAGGGCGTGGCAGTAGTGATGAATCATACAGGCTGGAGCCATTTGCCGGATTCCAGAAGCATTGATGCCCATCGCTGGGCAAAGGAAATTTTTCACGGCGATTGCACAATGCGCCCTCTTGCAGGCGATGCCTCCTTCCGCCGTTATTTCAGGATCAGCCATCGGGGTGAAACTTTTGTACTGATGGATGCCCCGCCTGAAAAAGAGGATGTGATGCCCTTCCTGCATATTCGCCGCTGGCTTGATGCAGCGGGGGTGCGTGTGCCACAACTGATAGCGGAGGACAGGCCGCAGGGTTTTTTACTACTGGAAGATTTTGGTGATGTGACGTGGGCTGTTTATCTGGAAAGCCATCCTGACCCTTCCAGCTTGCTGGAAGATGCATTCAGGCAACTTGGATACCTGCAATCTTATGCCCCCGATTCCTCACTTGCTGTATTCAATGAAGCACGAATGCGAACTGAATGTGATCTCTATCTGGACTGGTATTTGCCATATGTGGCGCTTTATGAGCCATCAGTGGAAGAACGACGGATGTTCCACGATGCACTGGCGCCTGTTTTCAGGACTATTGCCACATTACCACGCGTTCCCGTGCATCTGGATTACCACAGCCGCAATCTGATGCTGCCGAAAGGTGCTCTGCCTCTGGGCGTGATTGATTTTCAGGATGCAGTTACCGGCCCTGTGACCTATGACCCGGCTTCACTGTTGTATGATTGTTATCAGGACTATCCGGAGGCTATGCGCCGAAGGTGGAGTTTACGGTTTTTTGAGTCGTTACATCATGATTTGCGCTCATTTACAGATTTTAATGTCTGGCACCGGATGCTTCAGCTCACAGCCCTGCAACGCCATATTAAGGCAGCGGGTATATTTGCACGCCTGGCATATCGAGATGGAAAGCGTCAGTTCCTGGATGAAATTCCGCTTACACGTAAACATATGCGCGGAGAACTGGCTGCTTTGGGGATGGAGCAGAACCAGTATGCTTTACTATGCAGGGACCCCGCCTGATGGCGGTGCGGGAAGTATTAAAGATGGGTGATTTGCAGTTGCTGGCGAAAGCAGAACCTGTTTTGGAATCCGGCATACCGGAAATAAACGATCTTGTTGACGATATACGCGACACCATGAGTGAGAAAAACGGCGTCGGGCTGGCTGCACCGCAGATTGGTATTCCATTGCGTATCGTGATGTTTGGGATCCATGATAATCCCCGTTATCCCGATGCTGCGCCTATTCCTGAGACTATCCTCATCAATCCCGAAATTACCGTGCTGGATCATACGCTGGAATATGCATGGGAAGGATGCCTGAGCCTGCCGGGGTTGCGTGGACTTGTGCCGCGTTTCAGAAAGATTCGTTATCTTGCATCTGATGTTCAGGGCAATCGTATCGAACGCGAGATTGAAGGTTTTCACGCGCGTGTCGTACAGCATGAGTGCGATCATCTGGATGGTATTTTGTATCCCATGCGTATGGATGATATGAGCAAGTTTGGTTTTGAGGATGTGTT
>CAZJRL010000097.1:0-5423 GCA_964548425.1 uncultured Zetaproteobacteria bacterium
CGTCTGTTGAGCAGTACCAGACGCGCGTGCGTTCGGATCAGGCCAATGTGCATGCGTTGAAGAAACAGCTGGAATCACTTCGGGTGAAGATATCCTACGGTCATATTCTGGCGCCGATCAACGGGCGTATTGCCAAACGATTGGCGGAACCGGGGGACGCTGTGTTTCCGGGTAAGATCATCTACACTTTAACGGCAGATAAGGGAGGGCGGGTGGTTGTACCTGTACCACTGGATACGCTGACGCGCATCAAGCCGGGCGGCAAGGTGGAACTATCGCTTGGCGGACAATCCATGATGGCGCGGATTACGCGCGTGAATCCATCGCTGGATGCATTGGCGATGGGCAGCCTTGAAATTGATTTACCGCAGCGTCCGTTTCATCTGCCTGATAGCGCGCCGATTTCGGTTCATGTTTTGACAAGCGCAGCGACAGGTTTAACCGTGCCTGTCGACAGTTTGCGTCCGGCGGCAAAGTATGCGCAGCAGACGCTGTTCAAAATCATTGATCAACCCAAACCCCATCTCCAGCAGGTTTCCGTCAACATACAATTATGCGGCAAGAAGCGCTGTGTGATTACAGGCCATTCAGGTGCAAACAATCTACATGCGGGCGATCATGTTGTGACGGCGCATGGCAGCGTATTGCTGCAATTGCATGATGGCGATCCGGTTAGCGTGAATCAGAAGGTGGCGGTGCGACCATGAGCTTCGCCGAAGGATTATTATCCAGGCCGCATACCATTCTGGCGGCCACGATTGCCTTTACGATCCTGGGGGTGATCGGATTCTTTTCCATCCCCACCAATCTGTTTCCCGATACCAATCGGCCAACGATTTCAGTGGTGGTGCAATGGCCCGGCGCGATGACCACCGATGTGGCCACCGACATAACGCATCCGCTGGAAGTGCGTCTCTCCTCAATCGACGGCGTGCGACGGGTGACCTCTACCTCGCGTGATGAAGTGTCGGCTGTGCAGGTGGAATTTGAGTATGGTAATGATATCAATACCGCCGCCAATGAGGTGACGACCGAGTTGTCGCGGGTGCGTGGTCAGTTGCCCACAGGCATTCATGAACCGCTGGTATTCAAAATTACCGATGCGGCAAAACCGGCCATGGTATTGGCGGTCAGGCCGGCGAAAGGGTCGGGTCTGGATATGGGGCAGGTGCGCAGGATGGCCGAGAATCAGTTGCGCGATACCCTGCTGAATCTGCCGGGCGTGGCCGATGCCGAAGTGTTCGGCGGGCCGATCAGGCAGGTGGCGGTGGATCTGGATCGCAACCGTTTGCAAGCGCATCAACTCTCTATCGCGCAGGTGATGGCAGCTCTGGCCGGTTCCAATGTATCGCAACCGGCGGGTATGGTGTACCAGCGCGGCAATCGCTTTCTGCTGACGGCCCAGGCGCTGGCCAAAACACCCGATGATATCGCCGCCATTCTGGTACCGTTGAAGAACGGCGCTTATGTGCGTGTCGGCGATCTGGGCAGTGTGGACTGGGGGGCGGCTGATCCGTCATCGCTCTATCATGGCAATGGCAGTCCGGCAGTGGCTGTGTCATTGCTGCGCTCGGAAAAGGGTTTTACCAAACCGGTGATTGATGCAGTGGATGCGCACTTAAAAGAGGTGCGGGCGCAGTTCCCCAATCTGGATATCCGTATCGCTGATACGCAGGGGCGGATTATCGGACTGACAGTCAGTAATATGCTCGATTCATTGCGTGATGCGGTGATTATGACGCTGGTTGTGATCCTGCTGTTTCTCGGTAATTCGCGGGCGGCGCTGGTGGTGGCAATATCACTACCGCTCTCCTATCTACTCACTTTTGCCATTCTGTGGTGGATCGGTTTCGAGTTTGATATGGTGACGCTGTCGGCCATTATCATTGCCGTCGGTCTGCTGGCGGATGATGTGGTGGTGGTGATGGAGAATATCGAACGGCGCATGCGGGAAATGGGTGAGGAGGGCAAGCTTGCCGCGATTCGTGGCCTGGATGAAATCTTGCTGGCCGATACCTCCGGCACCGTCAGTACGATTCTGGTGTTGCTGCCGATCATGTTTATCGGCGGCTATGTGCAGACGGTATTACGGCCACTGACGATTACACTATCGGTCGCGTTGTTTGCTTCGCTGGTGGTGTCGGTCACCATTATTCCGCTGTTTGCGCCGATGATACTCAAGCCCGGCGCCCGTGATCCGTTGGCATGGCTGCTCAATCCATTCACCCGCTATATCATGGAACCGGTAAAACGGGCTTATGTGCGTCTAGTCGGCTGGGGCCTGGATCATCGTGCCATGGTGCTGATTCTGTTTGTGGCGCTGTTTGTGGCTTCGGTATCGCAATTGCATTTTCAGGGGCGTGAACTAATGCGGCTTATGGATACCGGGATTTCACAGATCAGGTTCGAAGCGGCGCCGGATACTGATGATAAGGCTATGGAGAAGCTGTTAACGCAGGTGGAAACTACCATCAAAAGTGAACTTGATCCCGGCTGGCTGATCTCCATGTCCAGCGTGGTCGGGGCGGAGCCGGGTGTGAAATCATTCGGTGCGGCTCGACTGCTGCAACAGGGTGAAATTACGCTGAATATCGTGGATCGCTTCCACCGTAATCGCACTATCTTTGATATAAACCATGCCATTCAGCAGCGTCTGCACCATATTCCGGGGTTGATTTCAGCCAATGTCTCCCCATTTGGGGCTACGCCATTATCTTCGCTTCGTGCGACGGTTGATGTCATGCTACAAGGGCCTGATCCTGCGGTGCTGGGACGTTTGGCTGACCAAGTGATGCAGCGCCTAAAATCGGTGCATGGTCTAACTGGTATGGAGCGGACCTGGCAGGATCATTCGGAACGCATCGCCCTGCATGTCGATCCTGCCAGAGCCCGTTTATACGGATTGACGGCAGCAGATGTGGCGGTGCAGGTGGCCGAGGCTGTTGGTGGCGCTACGGCAGGCTCCATGCGGGTGCCGGGAGAAAATTCGATTCCTGTCCGGGTGCGCCTGAAACAGAGCCAACGCACTGATCTGGAAAGTGTACGTGCGATCAATATCAGGGCAAGAAGCGGACAGTTTGTTCCACTTGCATCACTGGCTACACCAGCTCTCATAGCCGCACCAACGGCACAGACACATCAGTATTTGCAACCGACGATTGATGTGTTGGCATGGCGACAAAATGTGGCTGTCAGCGCCTTGCATGGTGAAGTGGCAGCAGCACTTGCAGATATGTCCCTGCCGCACGGTTACAGCATCCACTATGAAGGCGAGTATAAGCAGATGGCGGAATCAGGCGGGCGACTGGTGAAAGCCTTCGCGCTGGGGTTGATTTTGCTTTATCTGATGCTGACGGTGACCTTCCGCTCATTTCTTGATCCGGTCGCCATCATGGCCTGTCTGCCACTGGCGCTGATCGGTGCGGCCTTCGGGCTTATCCTCGGCGGAAAGTTTCTCTCCATGCCTGCACAGATGGGTATGATTCTGTTGATGGGTATTGTGGTCAATAACGGTATTCTGTTGGTGGATTTTGCCAAAGTTGCCCTAAAGGATGGAAAAGATCTGCGTCAGGCAATTCTGGAATCAGTTGCAAAGCGTACGCGTCCGATTCTGATGACTGCAACGGCGGCAGCAGTCGGCATGGTCCCCATTGCGATGGAACTGGCGGTTGGTCTGGAACGGATGTCACCACTGGCTTTCGTAGCTATCGGCGGTCTGATTGCCGGCACGTTCCTGACCTTGCTGGCTGTACCTGTACTGTTTCATACCCTTGAATCAGGACGTTTGCGGCTGATGGAAAAAACGTAACAAGAGGATAAACCCGTTGAAAATTCAACCCGAACATATCGACAGAACATGCGAGGAAAGCGAAATTTGGAACCGGTTACTGGTATTGGATTATGCCGATATTCTGGAACTTGGATGCGGCACTGCGGAATTAACGCGGCAAATTGCAAAAGATGGGCATGGTTGTCGGATCACGGCTATGGAAGTGGATGAGATTCAACATGTCAAAAACCTGCGGATTGCCGACTTGCCGAATGTTCGTTTTGTGGCGGGTGGCGCCGAGAAAATTCCTGCTGAAGACACCTCTTTCGATATCGTGTTGATGTTCAAATCCTTACATCATGTGCCGCCAGCTAGCATGGGTACGGCCTTGGATGAAATACGGCGTGTCTTGAAACCCGGAGGGAGAGCTTATATTTCCGAACCGATTTTCAATGGTGATTTCAACGATATCCTGCGCCTGTTCCACGATGAGGAGCAGGTGCGTAAAGCCGCCTTTGAGGCGGTGAAGAAGTCGGTGGATGCTGGAAGGTTCAATCTGATTGATGAAGTGTTCTTCCTTGCACCGATGTGTTTCTGCGATTTTAGGGAATTCGAGCAGAAGGTCATCGGTGTGACGCATAGCCAGCATCAGTTATCCGAAACTGTGTATCGGCAAGTTAAGGAGGCTTTTATTGCCAAAATGACGGATGATGGTGCAAACTTCCTTATGCCGATGCGTGTGGATGTATTGGAGGCCAGGCTATAATGCAGTGTATGTCCATTTATGCTGCTGTTGATTGGGTTGATTGCTATCGTTATCCCGCTGAGCGCATTACCGATTTTCCTTGCAGGATCATTGTCTGATCAATGCGGGGCATTATCATGAGGATGAATTACCGGGTGAAGTAAACACTGGTGTTTTACAATCAAAGGAGATGAAAATGGCGAAAGGAATGAAGGATTTTGTGGCAGCAGCTAAAGCAAAGGTAGAGGAGGTATCCACCGAAGATGTGGCATCCATGCAGGATGCTTCGGTGTTGCTTCTGGATGTGCGCGAGCCGGGTGAGTATCAAGCGGGTTACCTGCCCGGCGCAATCAATGTGCCGCGTGGAGTACTGGAGGTGAAAGCGGATCCGGAAATGCCGCCGCATGATGTCAGACTGACTGATCGTGAACAGGCAATCATCGCCTATTGCGCCAGTGGCGGGCGCAGCCTGCTGGCGGCGGCAACGCTTCAGGAGATGGGTTTCACCAACATAAAATCAATGGCAGGCGGTTTCGGTGCATGGCAACAGGAGGGACGTGAGATCGTACGCGGGTAAAGCTGGCATGCCACTGCTTTCTGTTAGCCAAGACTCATGCTTTACATTCTGTACAGATAAACTGTGAGCATTCGTTGGTTATTACTGGCTTTGACCGCCTGTTTCCTGGCAATAATCCTGGGAAGTGGTTACTGGATGAACCGGCAGGGTCTTGTTGAGGGGATGGAAGCCCTTTCGACTCAGCAGCTCTCCCTGCTGGCCGAAAGTCTTCGCATACATTTCATAAACATGATGCAATCCGGCACTGATGATCAAGCCATAGATGAAGAGGTCAGGGCCGAATGGCGCTAACTTAAGCCAATTTAGCAATATAAATCAGGTGCCAAAGCATG
>CAZJRL010000098.1:0-5388 GCA_964548425.1 uncultured Zetaproteobacteria bacterium
AACCATTGGCTGATGATTTTCGGACGCGGGTTCGAGTCCCGCCGCCTCCACCATACAAGGCTTTTTTGCCATCCAATAACGTCCATAAGCCCCTGAAATACGGGGCTTTTTTATTTCCCGTTAGTATAATACCGTCCTATACGATATCGTCACATCCAGATATAATTGACGGTATGTCTGACGGTAGCCTATACTTGGCGGTACCAGATACCGTCAAACGGGGGCGCAACATGAAACTGATTGATGCTTTGAGTGACGTGCAGGTGAGACAGGCAAAACTTCCGGTAGATAAGAAACAGATCAAGCTGGCCGATGGCCGGGGAATGTATCTTCTGGTTAACCAGACCGGGAAATACTGGCGGTTTGATTATCGTTTCAATGGTAAGCGCAAAACTTTTGCCTTGGGTGTATATCCTGACGTGCCCCTGAAACGTGCAAGGGAAAAAAGAGATGAGGCCAGGAGCATGATTGCCGATGGCATAGACCCGGCCATGCAGAGAAAGGCGACACTGAAGGCAGAGAAAGAAAGCTTTGAAGGCGTGGCACGGGAATGGTACGAGAAACAGCGCACTGTATGGAAACCCGGCCATGCAATGACAGTGATCGGCAGACTAGAACGTGATGTATTTCCGTGGCTGGGAAGTCGTCCAATCAATGATATTGAGCCACCTGACTTGCTGGCAGTATTGCGCCGTATTGAATCACGCGGAGCCATCGAGACAGCGCACAGGATCAAGTCTGTATGCGGGCAGGTATTCCGTTATGCCGTTGCCACAGGCCGGGCAAAGCGTGATCCGGTGCCAGACCTGAAAGGCGCATTGCAACCAGTGAAGGCAACCAGCATGGCTACAATCACAGACCCCAAGCGCATAGGGGAACTACTGCGGGCAATTCACGGATATGCCGGAGCATTCCCGGTCAAGTGCGCCCTGATGATGGCACCGTATGTTTTCGTAAGACCGGGCGAGCTGAGGCAAGCCGAGTGGTCAGAGATTGATCTGGAAGCCGCACAATGGCGCATACCGGCAGGGAAAATGAAGATGGGGCGCAAACACATTGTCCCCTTGTCCGGGCAGGTGGTGGCAATCCTGCGCGAACTGAAACCGCTTACCGGGCGCGGCAAGTACCTGTTTCCGTCCGTCAGAAGTACCGTCAGACCCATGAGCGAAAATACCGTCAATGCCGCCCTGCGGCGCATGGGTTTTGAGAAGGGTGAAATATGCGGACACGGCTTCCGGGCTATGGCCTCCACCATTCTGCATGAGCAGAGATGGAAGTCTGACGTTATCGAACGACAGCTTGCGCATGTGGAAGGGAACAAGGTCAAGGGTGCATATAACCATGCGAAGTATTTACCTATGCGCGTGAAGATGATGCAGCACTGGGCTGATTATCTGGACTGCGAACAGGCGCGGACGTGATACCGATCAAGCGTAAAGCCTGACCGACTGGCTGGGCGGATAGGGTGGAAGTCATGATCCACCCGACAAGGCAGCACCCCGCTTTCCGTTCCGGCCTATTTATGGGGTGACGGGGTAACAGTGGACAAATTAAATGCATTTACAGGGATTGAAAAAGAAACCGAAGGGGAACAGAAACATAAGGCCACCCCTAAGCAATTCAATGAAATCATTGACGAAATCCGGGAGCTTTACTCATACGATCTTTTTTTCAATGCCTCATCAAAAGATCAAACCGATAGGGAACAGGTCAGGCAATGGATTGAACAGACCAGCAACCTTGTGGACAGGATATGGTTTGAACATCAGGAAAGGTTGTCCAGGGAATGGGCGGACCCAGAACGATCAGAGATAGGTATTCCCGAGGCATCCATCCCCGTTACCGACCTTGAAAGTTTGCTGCTGGCACTGCGGTTTCAACTATGGGCTGTCGACAACAATAACCTGAGAAGTTCCGCCATAACAACGTTTAACAGGAAAGCCGGAAAATCTCCCGCATGGTACACCAGACCCCTGATTGAGATGACCCGGAAGCTGCGAAAGAGACACCGTCAATACACTGTGGAGGAGATTTTTTATTTACTGCCGGATCAGTGTGTTGAACCCCCCATTTACACAATCGAGCGGAATGGGCTTGACGAACTAACTATTATGTCTGAATCCGGAAAAGAGAAAAACTTGACCCTTGGATCATTCCAGAAGTTTTGCTCAAAACATAAGCTCTGGATAGGAAAGCGCACCCTGTTATAAATCCTGCATCTGGAAGTCACCGCGAAAAGATTTTCCCTTTCCGGAAATACGAAAAACGTGTGATTCACTAGCCCCCATGCAGTCCATTGGGCTGACCAATTCATGGAGGTTATATCAATGCAATACAATGAATATAAAGGATTTTTACGACTTCCCGACGTTTTAAGGCGCGTCCCGGTATCACGGTCAGCATGGTGGAAGGGGTGCGCCGATGGCCGCTTTCCGCCCGGAGTGAAATTATCCGAGCGCACGACTGCTTGGCGCATCGAGGACATTGATCTTCTCTGCGATCTTCTGGGCGAAGGGCGCGACTGGCGCGACCGCAAGCGGGAGGCGGCGTGATGGAATCATGCCCGAAGTTTCATACATGCAGCGCCAATATCTGCCCACTTGATCGTGACTGGCGGAAACGCACGCACCTGAAAGGAGAGCGTGTCTGTTTCCTCCTCTGTGAGGCCGCTAAACCCCTCGCAAACGCCATATTCAGGGGTGCACACCGTGATGACTTACTGGAAAAGGTACTAAATGTCATGCCAGAGATAACCGCACGCTGGGGTGACATCAGGCGTGCGCTTCAGAGGGCAAGTAAAACTGGCTCCCGGATGAGAAAGCCGGGAACTCTGTAATGATGGACCGCAGGAATATGAAACGGCGGCGCTATCCCAAGTTTGTGATGCTGACGCATCCCATGATGGATTCAGCCGCCTTTAATGACCTAAAGCCTTCGGCGGTTGTGGTACTTGTCAGCATTCTGCGCCGGCACAATGGCATGAATGGAACACCGGGTGATCCGATTGTCTGCCCGTACAGCGCCATGAAGTGTGGCATGGCTACTTCAACTATCGGGCGGGCAATCCGGGAGTTAGAGGCGCATGGATTCATCCAGCGGATCAGTAACGGTGGGCTGGAGAAAAATCCGAATAGGTACATCCTGACCGATGGATGGAAGAGGTGGAAAAAAACAGATGCCAACAAGCAAAATGCTTCGACTGCAACAAGCAAAATGCTTCAACTGGCAGCATAATGGCCATTCAGCATGTTCATTTTGAAGCTACTGATTACGTAAAATCAATAAGTTACGTGATTGGGCAGTACAAGCATTTTGAACAACATCTTATATATAGCCATAGGCCATTGCTTGTTTTATTGGCCTCCGGTTTTACTTAACGCAAATCCCGTAAATCTGACCGCTACGTTTAACGCATGAAAACCCAATGCTGCAATCAGTATCAAACGAGCATCCCTGAATATTCCGAGGTTGAGCACTGGGAGCTGTATTATCATATTTCTGAGTGCCAAACTGGTCGGTTGGCGTAACGCAAATCCCTGTAAGATTTATATCGCCAGATGCCTTGATACATTTGTTTCCAAAACCACAATCAAAATCACTGTAGCATTCAGCAAAAGCGGTTCCACTGATGAGCATTAAAAGAGAAACAAACAACATGATCCTGTGATGCATGATTTTCTCCTATGCAGAAATATTTACGAAATTTCATGGCCGAAAAAGTCTATACTGAAATTAAATTGACTATAGCATAAATTGCCAAACCTGAGGGAGAAAATATGATGAAGAAAATAATCTTTGCGATTCTATTAACAATGTCGCCAGCCTTGGCATCCTCAGAATCGTCACCAGTCACCAAATTCTTAATAAATGATAGTGTTTCTATGATGGATTGGGGTTTATTCAAACTAACCAAAGACCTTCCCACTTATAAAGCAGATGGGTATAAAGTAGGAAGCTCTTCTATATTTTCCTGGGAGAAGAACAGATTGGAAATAAGGTATTGGCTTCTAAAGGATGAAAAAGCTAAGGCGATGAAGTTTGATTTAGCAAGAAATTTATGCGCTTTCGTGACTCGAGATATTAAAAGTAAATTGTTTGTGACTTCACATGAAAGCTTGGAGGACAAAAAAATAGGCGAGATGGCGAATTCGGAATAGTCAGTTATTTTACTCATGGAGGATATACAAAAAAAAATAGGCCAAAAGATTTTGCTAGGAAATTGGAAGAAATTACTTCCATTAAAGTGACTTTCTTTAACCCTAAACTTATATGCAAAACTGGATTGCTTGAAAGGAAAATCTTTTATAGCAAGTGAGTTACTGGCCCTAAGCTTGGTCAACAGCTAAATTATGATCTCATGGGTGTGTGTGACTAGTGACCCATCCCCACCGCTTCACGGACTGCCTCTTTTATAATATCTGGGGTGTCCGGGCTTGCTAGCCCTGACTTGATGCTTTCAATGATTTCCGCGTCTGATCTATCGTCTTTCTTGGTAATATCTTCCATCCGCTGAATATCAAACCCGCCCAGACTCATGATATCCTTGGCCGCCTGACGCCTGACAGACTCGCTTTCTGCATTCTCTGCCAGCTTGGCGAGCGTGGACAGCGCCATAGGTGCAACCCCGGAAATGCGCTTGGTGACAGCTTCCCTTATCTCATCGGCCAATCGTTCCCGCAATTCATAGCCATAGGTGCCATGACTATATCCGGCATCCAGCGCCGCCTTCTGAGGATCCCCGCTTTCAACATAAGCCTGAATGAAGGCCGTTTCCTTATCTGCCTTATTGTCTATCGTTACGATTTTACCCATGATCAAAACCCCACAAAGTATTGTATATCAATAAATAGTACTAATTCAGTACAGTATAAACTTTAAGGTGGATTATGGGAAGGTTTTGACAACGAAAAATGTGAGAGGGGATAGTAACGTAGTATCCGGCACACTGACGAACGCACCCCCCGCCCCCATCTGTTTTTCCCCTGCCTGAAAAACTGTCCCAAAAATTTTTGATGTGGTGGTCATATCATAGGGAAGGGTATTGCATGGATGCAGGGGAATGGTGCTGATAGTGGCAATAAGCGGCATGAAGGGGGGATGCATAGCGTGCTATATCAGTCCTGCCTGACATAAGAGATATAGCGTTTCACTTTGCAGAAAAGGAACCCCAAAGTGAACCCCAAGGGGGCAACCTGACACTTTACAGTAAGATGATTCTGACGGTATATCTGACGGTATCTTAAAATATCGAATTGTGTTTATTCAGTAATTACAAGGTTATGCAAGCCTAATGTGGTGGAGCAATTGCCGATTTATTATGGATAATCGGGACACATTTTACCACAGTATTTTCAAGGATATGTTCCCGAAATTTTGCCTTTGCCTTGC
>CAZJRL010000099.1:0-5383 GCA_964548425.1 uncultured Zetaproteobacteria bacterium
TGTTTGAAACGAACATAAAGCGGCGGCTTCTGCTGCAGAGCGGTCTGCTTGGCATGGCTGCGCTGGCTTTCCCGCGAATAATCGTAGCCATGGGGTCTTCCCCTGCACCTGTTACTCAGGTGATTTCAAAAGCTGAACTGGCCGCCCAGCTCAAAACTGAATTCAACTTGCCCGATACTGTTATTGCCCCGGTTCTGGCAAAAGCAAAATTCTCACCCGGTGTCATTGAGCGCATGCGGCGCCCCTATGAAGCAAAACCTTACGCGCAGTACCGTCCGCTGTTTGTGAACAGTCGACTTGCCGGCATGGGCCATGCATATATCTCCGAACACTCAGCCATTTTTGCGCAAACACTGGAACAATATGGCGTACAGGCAGAAATTATCGCCGCTGTTCTTGGTATGGAAACCCGTTACGGCAGAAACCGTGGACGGGACAGGGTACTTGATGCGCTATATACCCTGTCGACGGGTTACCCGAAACGTGCGGCATTTTTCCGTAAAGAGCTGGGGAATTTTATCCTCCTGTGCCAGGAGGAACATCTGCAACCGGATAAAGTCATTGGATCATACGCCGGCGCGTTTGGAACGACACAGTTTATTCCTTCTTCCTATCGTGCCTATGCTGTCGATGCCGACGGTGATGGCAAACGTGATGTCTGGAATTCCACCGCGGACACCATCAACAGCGTCGCTAATTATTTTCATCTTCATGGCTGGGATGCAAGCCGTCCCGTTGCACGCTGGATGCCACGTCTGCCACGAACAGCCTCGCTGGAACATCTCAGAAAATCCGGTATGCGGGACTGGAAAGAACTCAGAGAAATCAACAAATATTTGCCTGCCTTGCCTTCCACATGGAGGGATAATGATCGCGTTTCCCTGATTGAGATGGACACAAAAACAGGACGGAAAACCGCATTGATCCATTATAATTTCTATGTCATTACGCGCTGGAACCGCTCGTACAACTATGCCATGGCCATTACCGAGCTGGCCGGCATGCTGGGATGCAGACGTTGCAAACCGGGTGTATGATCAATAAAAAGGCGACAGTTTACCTTGCCGTTCTTCTTCTGACGGCCTGCAGCACGACCCATGTCAGCTACTCACCGTTTCCGGGCGTGCATATTTCCACTCCGATATCCCTGCCTTCAGGACAGCATGCACCGCTTGCCAGTGGCAAAGGCGGTCATTACAAAACAGGAAAACCTTACCGGGTCAGCGGACACACTTATTACCCCCTGCCCACGGCTAACGGCTACGATAAAATTGGTGTTGCCTCATGGTACGGGCGTGATTTCCACGGCAAACTTACCGCCAACGGCGAACGTTATGACATGCATGCTTTATCCGCTGCACATAAAACCCTGCCATTACCTTCTTTGGTACGCGTCACCAATCTGGAGAATGGCCGGTCGGTCGTGGTACGCGTCAACGACCGTGGTCCCTTCGTTAAAAGGCGGCTGATCGACCTCTCTTATGCTGCCGCGAACGCTCTCGGCTATACCGGACAGGGGACCACCCGTGTACGGGTGCAGGCATTGGGATCGGCATCACCACCCGTGCCGTCACGACCTGTCCGGATAGCCACCAAACACACACCATCACCTGCAAGTACGCACCCGTTATCCAAACAATCGTCCCCGGCAGCTACCGGGTTATATATACAGCTTGGCGCTTTTGCCCGGTCTGACAATGCATCAAAACTCAAAGTATCATTATCAGCACAATATCCATCGATTCGGGTTCAGCCCTTCATCCGCTCTACACACACCCTTTATCGGGTACGCATCGGCCCGTTTTCTGATGTACATGCCATCGAACACACCGTGTTATCGCTACAACAGCAGGGTTATGGCAATACCGTGGTCGTCATTGAATAACATGAAACGCCGCCGTATCACTGCATTTGGTTCATCCCGCTTGCCGGAAAGCAACCCGTATTTTGACGACGTGCTGCATCTGGGAAAGGAGTTGGGGCATGCTGGCTGGGATGCGCTTACCGGTGGCCACCAGGGAATGATGGCAGCCATCTGCCGGGGCATTCGCGCCGGTGGCGGCCATGTACGCGGCGTCACCCTCGAACGCTTCCCCACACCGCCGGATAATCAACTGAGCGAAGAAGTGCGTGCGAGAAATTTCTTCGAACGTATGCAGATACTGATTGAACAAACCGATGCATGGCTGGTACTCCCGGGAGGTCTGGGAACACTGGCCGAACTGGCCATGAGTTGGGATCTTCTGGCGATTGGCGTACTGGAGCCGCGTCCTTTGGTTGTTTATGGTGATACATGGGCGCCGCTGCTTGCATCCTTGCATGATTCCATGATTCTTTCTGTTGATCATGCATTCGATTTCGTCCATCACTGCCGCACGCCGGAAGAGGTTCTGACCGCACTGGCATGAGCCGTTATTCATTTTTGACAAAAATGATGTTGCACACATACCACCTTTGCGTGCATCCTCCGACGTTTTCGATAATATTGACAGCAACATTGTTAAAGAAGTGCTGATTTATCAATCGCCGTAATGATGTTCTTTTACAAAGCAATCGAGCAATGAATAACTGACTGACATACAAGGGGATTAGAAATAATGCTAAGGCGCATGATGATTACGGTATTCGCAGGATTTATTTTTATGGCAGCAGGACAGGCGCATGCCATAACATGGCCGCAAAGCCCGAATATAAAGGCAAAAGCATGGGTGCTTCTGGATGCAAATTCCGGCCAGATTCTGAGTAGCCATGATGGGAATCAAAAACTTGCCCCGGCCAGCCTGACCAAAATGATGACCCTGTATCTGGTGTTCGAGGATATCAGGCTGGGGCGCCTGAAGCTGGATGAGACCGTATCGGTGAGCCGCAAAGCATGGAAGATTGGCGGTAGTACGATGTTTCTCGACCCGCGTATGCATCCAAAGGTGGAAGAACTGTTGCATGGTATCGCCACGCTTTCGGGTAATGACGCATGCATTGCCCTGGCCGAACATATTGCCGGAAGTGAGGAGGTATTTGCTGATCGCATGAATCAGAAAGCACGGGAACTGGGCATGGCACACACACATTTCATCAATGCCACCGGCTTCCCGGCAAAAAATCACTATAGTTCAGCCATGGATATGGCGATTCTTGGTGCAGCCTTGTGGCGTGACTTTCCTGAACGTTATAAAATTTTCAGGGAAAAAGCCTATACCTACAAGGGACATACCCAGCCCAACCGCAACCGGTTATTGTGGAGCTATCCGCTAGCGGATGGTATCAAGACAGGCCACACACAGGATGCGGGCTATTGTCTCGTTGGCTCGGCGGAGAAAGACCACACACGCCTTGTTTCAGCAGTTTTTGGCGCCAAATCAGATGCCGGGCGCGCTCGCCAGTCCAAGGCATTGCTGACATTCGGATTCCGGAATTTTTCCACCATACGTCCTGGCGAACGTGATATCCGCCGTCAGGTTGAAGTGTACCAGGGTAAAACCGACCATGTGTGGCTGGTTCCCACTCATCCGATATGGATTACTGTGCCCAGAGGCTACGAAAAGCAGATCGCCTTCCGCCTGCGCTATCCATCACCGCTCATCGCACCCATAAAACAGGGAGAAAATATCGGCGCCATTGAAGCCATACTTCAGGATAAAAACAGGAAATCCACAGTGTTGGCCAAAGTAAATATGCAAGCCAGACATGCCGTGGAACAGGCTTCATGGATCGGACGGCAATGGGATATATTGCGCCTTTGGTGGTTGAAAAGGAAGGCTGAAGAAACGCCATGAGTCTCATCGCTTATGTCAATAATCGTTTCCTGCCACTTGAGGAGGCTACCATCCACATTGAGGATCGGGGATTTCAGTTTGCGGATGGTGTTTATGAAGTTGTGGCCTGTATCGGTGGATATTTTCTCGATCTTGATTCACATCTGGATCGGCTGCAACGTTCCTGTTCGGCTATCGATATTACCCTTCCCTGTTCACGGAATGCACTGGAAAAACTGGTCAGGGAAACATGGAAATGTAATCCATACACTGATGCCATGGTGTATATTCAGATCACCCGGGGCGCAGCACCCAGAACACATCTGGCACCCACATCCTTAAAGCCCACGCTTGTCATCACATCACGCGAACTGCCCAAACCGGGCGATGAAAAACTTGCCAGAGGGGCGAGTGGTATCACCCTGCGTGATTTTCGCTGGAAACGTTGCGATATCAAATCTATCGCCCTGCTTGCCAGCGTGATGGGTAAACAGGAAGCCGCACGCTGCGATGCGGATGAGACATTCTGGCTGGATGAGGACAATCATGTCCTGGAGGGCTGCTCGACCAATATTTTCGCTGTAATTGACGGAACACTCGTCACCCATCCACTTGACCATCAGGTGTTGGGGGGTATTACACGGCGCATGCTCATTCGTATCGCACGTGATGCAGACATCAGGGTGGACGAGCGACCATGGAAACTTGCGGAAACAAACCTGTCCGAATGCATGCTGACCAGCACGACCAATGCCGTGTTACCGGTGTGCCATATGGATGGCTCACCGGTTGCAAACGGCACACCCGGACCTGTTGCCACGCAACTACGCAAGTTAATGTTGCAAAGCATGGACGAGCTGCGCCCGTCAAATAACAACGAAATCAAACAAACATGAACCACAAAGACACGAAGGCACATGGTAAAATATCAAGTGCGGATTAAAGCTGTATTGCTGGATATGGATGGCACCCTGGTGGACGCCTTCAAACCCATCATCACCGCACTGAATCAGACACTGAAGGATTTTGGTCTGTCACAAATGAGCGATGCAGATATCAAACGTCATACCGGCCGCGGCGAATGCAGCATGATTTCCCTGTTCGGTGATGAAAGAGAGGCCGCGGCAAAACGTTTCCTTGAATATCATGATCAGCACCTGTTTGAAGTCAAACCAATGGCTGGCGCAGAAGTGCTGCTGGACTGGCTGGCCGAACACAACATCGCCAAAGCCATCGTCACCAGTAAAAGCCAGACACGTGCTGATAAACAAATCGAATATCTTGGCTGGACGGATAAAATTGGCGCTGTCATTGGCATGGCTAATGGCCGGCGCCAGAAACCGGATCCTCACACCGTCCATCTGGCCTGTGATGCCCTGAATCTATATCCATCCGACACCATGATGGTGGGTGATGGCACTGCGGATATGAAAGCGGCCAAACGTGCCGGGAGCACACCTGTCGGCCTTGCACATTCATTCAGCTACGATGAATTAATCGATGCAGGTGCCACCTGCTGTTTTGATTCCCTGGCCGAGGTTCAGGCATGGCTTGCGAAATATACAGACTGAGCCAACAGACCGGTTAATCAGCTTTGTAAATTAGGCCAGATGTCGCAGCCCTCTATCTAG
>CAZJRL010000100.1:0-5346 GCA_964548425.1 uncultured Zetaproteobacteria bacterium
TAATAGGGTGTAGGCCAAAGGGTTTCGGGATAATGTTCACATATGCGATTTATTGATGAAGTGACGATTGAAGTGCGTGCCGGAAACGGCGGTGCGGGATGTGTCTCATTCCGGAGGGAGAAATATATCCCAAAAGGGGGGCCGGACGGCGGTAATGGCGGACGTGGAGGGCATGTCATTCTGGTGGGTTCCACGAGCAGGAATACGCTTCAGGAATTGTACCTGAGGAAGCACCTTTATGCCAAAAACGGACAGCCGGGCAGGGGATCGGACCGGCACGGAAAGAATGCCGCGGATATTGTCATTGAAGTTCCGATAGGGACGCTGGTGCGGGATGAAGCAGGAGATTTGCTGACCGATCTTGATTGTGCGGGGGCGCGATATGTGCTGGCTCGCGGTGGTCAGGGAGGCCTTGGCAATGCTAATTTCAAGAGCAGCACCAATCGGGCGCCCCGCTACGCCCAGCCGGGCGTAGCGGGCGAGGAAGGAAGGCGTGTTCTGGAGTTGAAAGTGATGGCGGATGTCGGCCTTGTGGGCTTGCCCAATGCCGGTAAGTCCACCTTGCTTTCAAGGATTTCCAATGCCCGTCCCAGAATTGCGGATTATCCGTTTACGACGTTGAAGCCTGCGCTTGGCGAAGTATTCACGGATGAAGGTGACGGATTTGTGGTTGCTGATATTCCAGGCCTGATTGAGGGTGCGCACGAAGGCAAGGGACTGGGCATACGTTTTCTGCGTCATGTGGAACGAACCAAGGTATTGTTGCATCTGGTGGACGCGGCCAGCTTTGAAGCCGATATTGAGATGCAAATTCGTGAAGTTGAAACGGAGTTGAAGGGTTATGGCGATACGGTATGGAACAAACCGAGGATACTGGTGGTGAACAAGATGGATGCCCTGACGCCTGATATGCGGGAAGAGGCCAGAAAGCACGCTGCCCGGACGGGTCTTGCGGCATATTTTATTTCAGCGGTGACAGGTGAAGGCGTCCCTGCGCTGCTGAGAGTAGTGGCGGAACAGGTTGAACGGATGCGGATGGTGTCGGTGGTATGATTCGAAGCCGGGATGACCTTTCGCGTGTTCATCGTGTGGTGGTCAAGATTGGCAGTTCATTACTGGCGGAGACCCATGTGGGGGTGCAACAGGCGCGGGTTGAGAGATTTGCCAACGAAATTGCGGAGTTGCATGCGGCAGGTATGGAGGTCGTGATTGTCTCATCAGGTGCGGTGGCGCTTGGCTGCGTGCATCTGGGCTGGGTAGGGCGTGCGCTATCCGTACATGAGAAACAGGCTGCCGCGGCCATTGGCCAGCCTGTGCTCATGCATGCCTGGCAACAGGCATTTTTTCGGCACGGCATAGGCGTGGCGCAAATGCTGCTTACCCGGGATGATTTGCGTAACCGGCGCCGGTATCTCAATGCCAGTAATACCAGCGACACGTTGTTTTCCGCCGGTGTCATTCCCATTGTGAACGAGAATGACACGGTGGTGGTGCGTGAAATTAAATTTGGCGATAACGATAATCTTGGCGCGTTGGCCGGATTATTGATTGATGCCGGTTTGTTGGTCATTCTAACGGATGTCGAAGCATTATTTTCCGCCGATCCTTCAACCCATGCTGATGCGTGGCGTGTGAGTCTGGTTGAAGAAATCACCTCTGACATTATGGATATGGCGGGTGAATCGGGAAGTCATTTCGGCACGGGGGGCATGGTCAGCAAACTCAAGGCAGCGCGTATTTCTACACGTGGCGGCGTGGCCGCGGCAATTATCAGTGGTCATGCGGAAGGCAGACTTTCAGCCTTGTTGCGCGGCGAGGATGTGGGCACGCTGTTCGCCTGCGGTTCCGACAGGCAGACGCGGCGGCAGCACTGGATTGCTGAAGTGTTGCCGGCCAGTGGCAGAATGACCATTGATGACGGAGCAGAGAAGGCCATTGTTGAACATGGCGCCAGCCTGTTGCCGGTAGGTGTGACAGCGGTTGAGGGGATGTTTGACAAGGGTGAATGCGTAGAGATTGTAGGCGCCTCCGGTGTGATTGCGCGGGGTTTGTGTAACTATCATGCCGAGGAAATGCGCAAAATGATTGGCATTGCCAGTGACCGGATTGAGGAAGTGCTGGGATTCCATGATTTTTCTTCCGTGGTACATCGGGATAATCTGGTGCTGGTGAGCAACTACTCAGATCACCCTTGATTTGCCCGATAATAAGGTGAATTGTGACCGAAGGAAATGCACGCATTATGAGTGATGAGTTAAACACAGGGCAAGGATAAAAGCCAGCCACGAATTGCACGAATTAGCACGAATTAAACATGAAAGACCCCATTCTTTTTTACAGTGCTTTTAAATTCGTGGAAATTTGTGGAATCAGTGGCTAAGGGTTGCGAGAGCTTAACGTAGCGTATTTTCCTTGTTCTCGATGTTCCCACGAAGGCGGGACAAATCAAGGGCAATCCGAGCAGTTACAAGGAGAGTTAAGCATGGGAGAAGATGTGAAATCCGTGATGCAGGCACTGGGCGGGAAGGCCAGAGAGGCTGCTTCCCGGATGCGCATGGCGGAAACGAATGTAAAAAACCATGCATTAAGGTTTGCTGCCGGTGTGTTGCGGCGTGAGGGTGAAGAAATTCTTGCGGCGAATGCCATGGATATGCAGGCAGCCAGAGATAGCGGGGTGGGTGATGCATTGCTGGAGCGGTTATTGCTGACACCGGACCGGGTGGAAGCGATGGCGGAAGGGCTGGAGCAAATCGCGACCCTCCCCGATCCTGTCGGGGCGATCAGCGATCTTGTCTATCGGCCTTCGGGTATCCAGGTGGGCCATATGCGCGCACCTCTGGGTGTCATTGGCATTATTTACGAATCTCGCCCCAATGTGACTGCCGATGCGGCGGGGCTGTGTTTGAAATCGGGGAATGCAGTCATTCTCCGTGGCGGCTCCGAGGCGATTCATTCCAATCGGGTGATTGCGGCATGTCTGCGTCGCGCCATGGTGGAGAGTGGTTTGCCGCAGGATGCCGTACAACTTGTGGATACCACGGATCGTGCGCTGGTGGGTGAAATGATACGGGCGGATGCCTTTGTGGATGTGATTATACCACGTGGCGGGCGTTCTTTGATTGAGCGTATTGTTGCCGAGGCGCGCGTACCTGTGATCAAGCATCTGGATGGTATCTGTCATGTATTTGTGGATGCAAAAGCCAATCTGAAGATGGCGCTCAGGATCGCAGTGAACGCCAAAACCCAGCGGACGGGGGTATGTAACGCCATGGAAACCCTGCTGGTTCACCAGTCGGTTGCTGCCGCATTGATCCCCGATGTCGTTGCAGCCCTGCGTGAGAAGGGCGTGGAGGTCAGAGCTTGTGAGCGGACACGCAAGATCGTAAAAGATGTCAAAGCGGCCAGCGAAGCGGATTGGGCGACGGAATATCTGGCGCCTGTACTCTCTGTTCGTATTGTAGAGGATATGGATATCGCGATTGCCCATATCGAACAATACGGATCAGGTCATACGGACAGCATCATCACGGAGGATTACAGCGCCGGCTGCCGATTCCTGCGTGAGGTGGATTCTGCATCCGTGATGTGGAATGCCAGCACGCGATTTGCGGATGGTTTTGAATACGGGCTGGGTGCTGAAATCGGTATTTCCACGGATCGTCTGCATGTGCGTGGACCGGTGGGTCTGGAAGGGTTGACGACACAGAAGTGGATTGTTCTGGGGCATGGCGAGGTGAGAGAATAAAAACAGTTGGCATTTTTGGCGGCAGTTTTGATCCGCCACACATGGGTCACGTGGCACTTGTTGAAACCGCGTTCAAAGCCCTGGAGTTACCCGAAATATGGGTTGTTCCTGCCGGCAATCCCGTACATCGCAAACTGTCGGGGCGTGCAGGTCCCGAAGTTCGTTTGCATTGGCTGCAACGGATTTTTTCACAGCAGCCAAAGGCTCGGGTTCAGGATTGGGAAATCCACGGCGGCAAATCAGTTCCAACCATTGAGACGCTTCGCGATATCCGGCATCAGTTTCCTGATTGTCGTCCGGTTTTGCTATTGGGCGTGGATGCTTTTGCAGGCATACATCAATGGGTGGAATATCCGGAACATATTGCGTTGTGTGATGTGGCCGTGTTTGACCGTACAGGATGCTCCTGCGTTCAGCGGCAAGGGTGGAGAGAAACCAGTATCAGGCAGTGGAAAAATGAGGCAGGTAGCGGCAGATTCCTATATGTAAGGTATACCTTGCCGGATATATCAGCGACAGTTGTACGCCAACAGGCAGCAGAGGGAAAATCGCTAACGGGAATAGTGCCCGATTGTGTATGTGAAGAGATTGAGCGGGCCTATCTTGTACGGAGCCCGAAGGAGTGAGTGTGGAAGCAATGGTTGAACAATTGACCCGGGATGTGGTGCAGGCGATTGAAGACAAGAAAGGCATGGATACGCTGGTTCTCAATGTGCGGGGGCGCAGTGCTGTTACTGATCGTTTTGTACTGGCGTCGGGACGTAATGGTCGGCAGTTAAAGGCGATGGCGCAGGCAGTGGTGGAAGTGTCGCATCAGCATGGCATGTCGGCGCATATTGAAGGGCTGGAAGCAGCTGAGTGGCTGCTTATTGATCTTGGCGATGTGGTGGTGCATCTGTTTCTACCTGATGTACGGAACACGTTCCAGCTTGAGCGATTATGGGCTATGCCTGAACAGCATGGGGAATCCGGGGAGCAGTGAAATTACGTTTGATTGTAGTGGGTAAAGGCGCCATTGAACTGGCAGCGTATGAAAACCGCTTTCTGGAACGATTGAAATCCATTGCGCCATGTTCCATTCACGAACTACCGGAAGGCCGGGCCAAACAGCCTTCTCAACGTTTACAGGAAGAGGCACGGCATATTCTCGGCCAGACATCCCGTTATATTCTGTTTGATGAACAGGGGAAATCTATCAGCAGTCAGGCATGGGCGGATTTTTTCGGACGTAAGCCGGGGGATGCCACCGTGGATTTCGTGGTTGGCGGAGCGGGAGGCGTCAGCAATGCCGTACGCGCCGGGGCTGAGGATGTGTGGAGTTTGTCTAAATTGACGCTACCGCATCAATTAGCGCGAGCGCTGTTTTTTGAACAAAGTTACCGCGCCCTGATGATATTACGCGGCCATCCGTACCATCATGCCTGAATCTGAATTGTAGATAAGGTATCACGCCAGCTTAGAACAACCGGAAAAAGAAAATAGTATACTGTCCTGTCCCCAAAGAAAAATCGGGGACAGTATATTCTTTTTCTTGTTTTAACGAGGCGCTTTGATTAAGTTCCCGGCATGGCGCGTATGGCAAGGGTTGTTGTTCCGGGAAT
>CAZJRL010000101.1:0-3993 GCA_964548425.1 uncultured Zetaproteobacteria bacterium
TGCGAAAATATGCCGGATCAATCTGATACTGGCGCAGCAGTTTGCGCACCGTATTACGATTCAGCCCCAGCATCTTCGCTGCCTTGATCTGATTGCCCTTGCAACGTTCCATCACCAGCATGAGCAACGGCGGTTCCACTTCGTCCAGCAGATGCTCGTGCAGATCCACGGCCTCGGCATAGCCCAGTTTGTCCATATAGTGGCGAACACAGCGGTTGACGGCTTCGGACAGGGTTTCTTCCTTATGTGTATGATTGTCCTGATTGCCCAGCGCCAGCGCAACATCCGATAGCGTGATGGCCGCGCCGGGTGTGAGCAGCGCCAGCCGGCGCATGACATTCTTTAGTTCACGCACATTGCCCGGCCAGTCATAAGTTTTCAGCAGGTTGATCGCTTCATCCAGAAGAACAGGCGGCGCCATCTCCAATTCCTCCGCTGCGGCCACAAGCATGGCTTCGGCCAGTTGGTGGATATCATCCTTGCGCTTGCGCAGGGGCGGGATGTGTACCGGAATCACGTTCAGGCGATAATATAAATCCTCACGAAATGCCCCCTGTTTGATTTTATGTTGTAAATTCTGATGCGTTGCCGCCAGAAGGCGGACATTCACAGGCCGGTTCTCACGGCTGCCGACGCGCTGGACCACGCCTTCTTCCAGCACCCGCAGTAATTTGACTTGCAGGCTGGCGGGCATATCGCCGATTTCATCCAGGAACAACGTTCCCTGATCCGCTTGCTCAAAGCGCCCTGCACGGGCGCGATCCGCACCGGTGAAGGCACCCTTTTCATGTCCGAACAATTCTGACTCCAGTAATTCCGCAGGAATGGCAGCTGTATTAATCGGAACAAAAGGGTTGTTATTACGCTTGCTTTGCTGATGTAAAACGTGGGCCACCAGCTCCTTGCCGGTACCCGATTCGCCGGTGATTAATACGGTCAAATCGGATGCGGCGACACGACCTAATGTGCGGAACAACTGCTGCATGGATGCGCTGCGGCCAATAATCAAATTAGTTTCAGGTATATTTTTGTCATGCTTTGTTTCTTCCGGCTGGGGCTTAATGCGCCGCGCCAGCGATCGAACTTCATCCAGATCAAAAGGTTTGGGCAAATATTCCATTGCCCCCACGCGGTATGCCTGGGTGGCGTGGTCAAAAGTCGTTTCCGCTGTTAGTAAAACCACGGGTGCCGAAAACTTGCCTGCTGCCACAGCCTCCATGCCATTACCATCCGGCAGATACACATCAAGAAAAACCAGCGCAAACTCCTGCCTGGCCATAGCCTGTTCTGCTTTGGCTAAATTTTCCGCCTGCACGACTTCCATGCCTTCTTCGCCAAGCACGCGCGCCAGCACCCAGCGGATACCTTCATCATCATCCACGACCAGGACGTGCATCAGGGAGTTTTCCCGATGGGTAAATGCAGAATAAAACTGGTGCGCCCCGCTTCTGATTGTAACCTGACCTGGCCGTTATGCTCCTGCATTACGCGCTGGATCAGTGCCAGTCCCAATCCATTGCCGCGAGTCTTGGCGGTAACAAAGGGTTCAAACAGATGGTCCTGAATGTGCCGGGGGATGGGTTCGCCGTCATTGGTAATACGCACCTCCAGCACGGCGCCCTTATGCTCCGGCAGTTTGATGGTGGTGTTCACGCGGGTAAGCCATTCGATATGCGTCGCTCCTGCTTCCAGGGCATTCATCCACAAATTTTCAATGGCCTGCCGCAACCGGCCTGCATGCGCCTGAATCAGGGGCAGGCTGGGGTCGAAAACACGGCGTATGGCAACACTGTCCTCCAGATGACATACATCATCAATCAGACTGTGAATATTGATGGCTTCCATCCCAACGGGAGCGCGAGGACCCAGTTGCAGAAAACTGTCAATACGCTCACGGATAAGATCAACCTGACCAAGCATCATCATTGCTGCTTCCCTTTGATCCCCTTGCGACCACTGTTCGGACAGCCACTGCGCCGCACCACGCAGGGCGGCCAGCGGATTTTTCACTTCATGCGCCATTTCCAGCGCGATTCTGGCGACGGCTTCAGCCATTTCCTGACGCTTTACATGTTGCTCCAGTTCGTGCCGGCCAGCCTCGGGAACCATCAATAAAGCATAGCCGTCACCGGCGGGGCCAATATGTAATGAACACGGGGCATTGCTGCTGCGTTCACAAAGACCATGGCTGGATAAGGAGCCATAATTATCCTTCATGTGATCGAGCATAACCTGAATCTCCGATTCCGGAGCAAACAGATGAGATGCATGGCGTCCTGCCAGCGCCCGTTCAGAAATACCCAGCGCGGATTGCGCTTCCATATTGGCGCCCAGAATGAAGCCCTCATGATCCAGCATCAGCATGGGCAGGGGAATGGAGGACGTCGCAATGGATTCAGGCAGCACGCAACAACCAGACCTGTATTTTCTCGCAGAAGAAAGCTTCCGCAGCTTCAAGCTGCGCCTTCCACGCTGTCAGCGATTGAAAATGACGGCGAAATTCAGCCGAGCCATCCATGCCCTTGCTGTACCAGATTATATGCTTGCGTGCGAGTTTCGAGGCTGTCTGTTCACCATGATGTTCTGCCAGTGCAAGCATATGTTCCCGGATCACACGCCAGCGGGTGGCGCCATCCGGTTTGACTGGCATCCGGGCGCCCAGCAGTGCGGCTTTGACTTCGGCCAGCACCCACGGGTTACCCTGTACGGCACGGCCAATCATCACGCCATCACAACCTGTAATACGCAACATTTCTATGGCTGAAGCCGCATCCACTACGTCACCGTTGCCCAACACCGGAATAGAAACGGACTGTTTGGCCAGTCCAATATCTTCCCAATCGGCATGACCGTTGAACATCTGCGCCCGTGTTCGTCCGTGCACTGTCAGCATTCGGATACCTGATTCTTCGGCAATTTTTGCAATACGTGCGACGTTCTTCGAAGCATGATCCCAACCGGTACGGATTTTCAGGGTGACCGGCAGTTCAACAACACTGACGACGGCTTCCAGAATCCGCGCAACAGCGGCTTCATCCCTTAACAAGGCAGAACCAGCGACCTGTTTGCAGATTTTTTTAACCGGACAGCCCATATTAATATCAATGAAATCAGCTCCCCTGGACACCGCCCAGCGCGCTGCCTCCTGCATGTAGTCAGTATCGGAACCGGCAATCTGAATACCTACGGGATGTTCATCCTGGCCGACTTCAGCCATGCGACCGGTGCGCTCCCTGCCCTGATCCACGGCTCGGGAGGCAATCATTTCCGTGATCAGCAGTCCGGCGCCGAAGCGTTTGCATATTCGGCGGAATGGCAAATCAGTGATGCCCGCCATGGGTGCCAGCGCCAGCGGCACATCGATACGTATGCTACCCAGCATGAAGCCCGGTTTAGCCTGCATTATTTGTAAATTGCACATGATTTAGGCAACTATAGCGTTTAGTATGCGGAAAGACAGGGGTCAAAAGCGTTTTACCGCAGAGTACGCAAAGTTACGCAAAGGCAAAAAGAGAAAAATCCAGAAGTCCTGGAGATAAACTCGATCATGAAGGGATATTTCTACCCTCTATATCTCGTCTTTACCCTGCGTAACTTTGCGTACTCTGCGGTGAGTGGTTACTGTATTTTTGCTTTCCGTGGGGATCACTCTCGGGCGGCTGGAGGTATGCATGAAGAAATTTAGGCTGTTGATCTGTCGCGCCAGCTTTACTGCTGTTATCCTTATCTTTCCCTGTAAACTAGCCGTTGCAGGGGCAGAATCTGGTCAGATGGACCATATTGCCCGGTTGATTTTCCATAATGAGTGCAACGGCCGGGAAGCTTGCCTGACTTCGTGGAACAAAGGCGAGGAATTCGCCTCACTTGGTATCGGCCACTTCATCTGGTATCCGCAGGGAACACCGGAAAACAACAAACACTTCAGTGAAAGTTTTCCCGGGCTGATTTACTTTATGCGGCAACAGGGTGTTGTGATTCCTGCATGGATTCATG
>CAZJRL010000101.1:4093-5284 GCA_964548425.1 uncultured Zetaproteobacteria bacterium
GAAGGAGCGCTATCAGGGGCATGGCTGGGGTCTGCTGCAGGTGCTGGAGCATATGCAAGGCACTGAATCGGGCACGGCTGCCATAAAGGAGTTTGCCGTGACAGCCGACCGGCTTCTGACCCGGCGCGTGGCATTATCTCCACCGAAGCGCCATGAATCCCGCTGGCTTGCAGGATGGCGCAAACGCATACATACATATATCACTGAAAGCCATTGATAAACCAGCAGAGCTATCCCGTCTATTGTACGGAAATTATTTTATGTGTTAGCCTGCACTGTTCATGAATCGCCGTGATGATCGCGCCTGCCTGTGCGTTGCACGCAGACAGGCGGCAACATTTATGAATAGCGCAGGTTAGTATCGTAATCACACTGGAGGTGTCGATATGGCTATGAGTCAGACCAGAGAAGCACGGCTGGAATTGCGACTATCAAAAGATGTCAAAAGTCTGTTACAACAGGCAGCCGATGTAATGGGCAAAAAACTCAGTGAGTTTGTGGTGGAATGTGCCAGACATGAAGCTGTTGATGTGATTGCTGATCGGAGAGTGTTTCTGCTTGATCAGCAGGAGATGACTGAATTTGAGAACATCTTAAACCGTCCTGTTCGGGAGAATCCCGCACTTCAACGGCTGATGGCGGAAAAGAATATCTTCCAGTGAGTTTCATCTCGCCTGAAAAACTGAACGATCAACACACTATTTCAGAGTTTGATTGCGGCAACCATGATCTGAACCAGTTCCTGAAAAACCATGCCTACATCAATCAGGTTTCCGGTAATTCAACAACCTATGTCAGTTGCCATGATGACAAGGTGGCAGGCTATTACACCATCACCCTGGCATCGATCAGCCACAAACAGGCACCACGAAAAGTGGCCGAGGATCAGCCACGCTACCCTATTCCGGTCATCCTGCTGGCAAGACTTGCTGTTGATTCACATCATCAAGGGAAAGGCTTAGGCAAAGACCTGCTAAAAGATGCCATGCTGCGAGCAGCCATGGTTGCCGACATCGCCGGATGCCGGGCGTTTCTGGTTCACGCCAAAGATGATCAAGCCAGAGCATGGTATCAGCAATTCGGTCTTGAACCATCTCCCACCGACCCGCTGCACTTGATGATCCCCCTCAAGGATTTAATCCAAACCAGCGCCCTGCCGCACTAAACTTAAAGGGCTCAATTCGGCCAATA
>CAZJRL010000102.1:0-5202 GCA_964548425.1 uncultured Zetaproteobacteria bacterium
CACCTTGTATTATTCTGACTGAACACCCTCCCCTGTTTACCATCGGAACATCCGGCCATGAAGATGACGTACTGTTACAAGATATTGACGGAGAACATGTTGATGTATTCGAAACGGGGCGTGGCGGTGAAGTAACCTATCACGGGCCGGGTCAACTGATCGTTTATGTCATTGCGGATTTACGCAAGGAACGGGATCTGCACAAACATGTATGGAGGCTGGAAGAAATGATAATGCGTACACTGACGGACTTTGGAGTCGTCACCAGCCGTGATAAACGCGGTATTGGCGTATGGGTGGATGGTGACAAGATTGCCGCCATTGGTGTGCGTTGCCGTAAATGGATCAGTTATCATGGCGTTGCATTAAATATTTCGCCCAACCTTAAACATTTTTCAGGCATTGTGCCCTGTGGCATGCACGATGCGCCCGTGATCTCCATGCATAAACTCGGGGTTTATGCTGACCGGAAAGAAGTGGAGCGATTTTTATTACCGCATGCGCGAGAATTATTTTCCACGCTGCCGGAGCCCGTGAATGTATGAATAGTTCAGGCTCCAGTCCGTTTCCATTGCTGGATACGGTGCATGGCATGCTGTTTCACCCAGGTTCTGAATCCCTGATGTGCGTTCATAAAGGCGTTAAAAACATCCTCGGGTATCCGGCACACGAGACAATGATCCGTGGCACAAAGTTGGGTATGTGGCGGCAGGCGCAGATAAGCGCTAACGTCCCCGAACATATCACCAATGCCCATGTTGGCGCTTAACAGTTTACCCTCACATGTGACACATGCCCGCACCGATCCATATACAATTACAAAGCATGCTTTACCTGTCTGCCCAGACAGATCAATAGTGTCTTCCTGTTTGAACTCAAGTATCGTGGACTCTTCCGCCAGCCAGCGCTGATCCGTTTCAGGAATACCTTCCATGGCGGGATGGCTGCGTGACATGGATTGCACCATGCGCATCTGTATCGTATGTACCAGTCCTTCGCCCGCCATTGGAGAACGCTGTATCAACTGGGTAATTCCCAGGTCCGAAAACTCCAGCGCCAGGCCGGGTTTTATCGCGGTGACTGTAGCTGAGCGCGGCAAGCCATAGATGAAGGCAAACTCACCAAATATCTGTCCCGGTCCCAAATCGGTGAGGTGAACATGTGTGTGCTTGTTGGTTATCATGTGAACATGCATGGCGCCTTCCAGGATGAGAAAACAACTCTTTTCCATTTCTCCCTGACGCACCACATCATCGTTTTTTGCCACATGCCGCAAATGGGCCATGCGGAAAAAATTGAGAGCTTCCTGATCCGAAAGCTGGTCAATAAGCGTGAACGTTTGCGCTTCTTCCGGTGGCATTCGGGCGGACCCACTGACTGTGACGGAAGCAAGTGCAAACAACGCCTTGATTTCTTCTGTCTGCGGATGATGCAGACTACGGCATAATTCAATAAACCCGAGGGCATTCTGCCCCCATCCCATGGCCAGCATACGCCTGGACATGGCCAGAGCCAGGTCTCCCGCACAATGGTTATTACCACGCTGCTTGTGCATATTGATCAGGGTTCTGGCAAGATGTACATCCTCCGGGAAAACCTTGTGAAGGTCACGGTAAACACGCAACAGCTCATCATCATTCAATGCCATGGTGCTTATTGTAGCAGCCTGTTGGACTTAGAGATAATTTACTGTGCGGCAGGGAAGCGGCCTAAAATATCCTGATTTATCGTTACATAGCCGCAACTCAGTGCCTCACAAAAAGGCAGAATGCCGTTTGGATGGACTTCAAGCCGCACGCAGGGTGAAGGGGTTTGGTGATTCAGCCGCCGGGAAGCAAAGGGCGGAACAACAGTACAATAGCGGTAACAACAACGGCCATGATCAGATTTAGCCTGATTCCGGCTTTGGCCATGGTCCGCATCGGAACCTGATGCGTGCCAAATACAATGGCATTGGGTGGCGTGGCGACAGGTAACATGAAGGCGCAGGAGGCCGAAAGCGTGGCCGGGAGAAGCACCATCAATAAATCCATGTGATTGCTGATAGCCGCTGCCGCCAGAATTGGCAGCATGACCTGTGTGATGGCCGTGTTGCTGGTGATTTCGGTCAGGAACGTCATAGCCAGTGCTATGCCAAGCATCATCAGCGGCAAGGGCAGTGTGGACAGGAATTCCAGACGATCACCCAGCCATGCGGATGCACCGGCATGTTGCATGCTGTAAGCCAGGGCGAAACCGCCGCCCAGGAGCAGGACGATATCCCACGGCAGCTTGAGGAAGGACTCGCCGTTCAATACGGCTTTGCCGTTGTTACCGCGTAGCAGGAAGAGCCATGCCGCGCCAAACATGGCTACCGTGCCATCGTCCACACCCTTGTAAGGTAACAGTGATGCCCAGCCGGACAGGGTGAAGGATTCAGCATGAATGCCCTTGCGGCTCATCCAGGCCAGAGCGGTGACAGTGAGTACCCATGCAACGATTTTTTCCTCACGCCGCATGGGGCCCAGAGCAGCACGTTCGGCATGCAGGGAATCAGCATCCGACGGGGTCCACGGCAGTTTTGCCAGTCGTGGACCCAGTACCAGAAACAGCACCAGGAGTCCCGCGATGACCATGGGAATGCCTATCGTCATCCATTGCAGAAAGGAGGGGGTAACGTCTGGCGCATGGACGCGGACAGCTTCGAGAAACACCAGGTTGGGTGCGGTTCCGACAGGTGTACCCATGCCTCCAATATTGGCTGAATAGGCAATAATGAGCAGGAAGCTTGCCGCCATCGGCGCCAGTGCTTCCTCACCGTGCTCCTCGCTCAGGCGGGCCAGCAATGGCATGGCGATGGTGACCATCAGCATGGTCGTAGCGGTGTTGGAAATCCACATGGAGAGCAGTGCCGTCGCGATGGCGAAGCCTGCCGCCAGTTGCAACGGACTGGCGTGCAGTCTGGATAACAGGGCCAGTGCCAGGCGTTTGTGTAGTCCGGTACGCTCCAGCGCCTGGGCAATGAGAAAGCCGCCAATAAACAGGAAAATAATACTGTTGATATAACGTGGCGCGATTTCACGGCCCGTGACGATGCCTGCCAGCGGAAAAATGATGACGGGAATAAGTGCCGTGAAGGCAATGGGGATGCATTCGGAAATCCACCAGATCGCCATCCATACTGCTGCACCCAGCATGGCCGCTGCATGCGGGTGCGCGGGGATGTCTAAAGAAAAAGTAATCAATATCGCTATAATCGGCCCTATGATGCGGGCGATATGCATCATTATTCCATCACGCCTTTTTTTTGTACGGGCAATTGAGGTGTTTGCGCAGGAGACGTTTGCATGGTGGCGGATAAGGCGGCTTGATATTCCGGGTTCACGATGCGGCTGCCCGATTGCCTGACGATGCCGTCAATCCATGTGGAAAGCGCCTGTTGCCTGAGTATGCTCATAATGTTTTCCCGCGCTTCTTGTAACGACTGACGGCTGGCAGGACGTTTTCCCAGCAACTCGATGACATGCCAGCCGAATTGTGTTTTAACCGGTTTGCTGATATTTCCCGGTTTCTTCAGCGCGAATACCACATCCTCAAACGGCTTGACCATAACGCCATGCGGGAACCAGTTCAGATCTCCGCCCCGCCCCTTGTTGCTGTCATCAATGGAATATTCCGCGGCGAGTGCGGCAAAATCCTTGCCCTGCCGCAGCAGGCGAATCACCATTTTTGCCTTTTTCCGGCTGGCCACCAGAATATGGCGTGCATGCACCTGTTCAGGAATGGTAAATCTGTCCTGATGCCGGTCATAATATTGTTTAATCTTCTTTCTGGATAACCGGGTTTGTTGTCCCAGTTGCCACTGTTGAAGATTAGCGATCAGGATGTTATCACGGGCCTTGAGTATCTGGTGTTTTACCACGGGGTCCTGATCAAGATGGATGTTCAATGCCTGCATGCTCAGGGCATAGCGGCGGAGCATCGCCCGAAGCATGCGCGCTCTGAGTCCGGCATCGTGGCGCACACCCTGGAAACGTTCCGGAAGAGCGTTGATTTCCGCATCAATGTCGGCTTCATAAAATATTTTGTCGCCGATGGTAGCGACGACAGGTGTTGTCGAGGCGGTCAAATCCGTTGCTTGCTGCTCCCCAGGCTGGCAAGCAGCAAGCATTGCAAGCAGAATGCAGAGCCTGGTGGACAGGATTGTGCGTACCATGCGCACCAGATTAGCGTGTCCGGCAAATCCATGCACGGAGGGAAATGATGTCACCTGTGGTTGCGACAATTCTGGTGCTTGGCCTGTATGTGGTTTTCTACCGTTTTTATGCCAAAGGAATTCTGGCCCGGCGTGTATTCGATTTGCAGGAAGATATGGTAACACCGGCGCATGCCTTGCGTGATGATGTAGATTACCTGCCGTCCAACAAGTATGTGCTGTTTGGTCATCACTATGCCTCCATCGCCGGGCTGGCGCCGATGCTGGGACCGGCTATTGCCGTCATTTGGGGATGGCTGCCCGCCTTGTGCTGGGTGGTCTTCGGCACGCTGCTGGTAGGCGCCGTACATGACTTTTCGGCACTGGTTCTTTCAGTTCGGCACAAGGGCCAGAGTATGGGTACGATTTCACATGATGTGATTAGTCCGCGTACACGCCTGTTGTTCCTGCTGGTCATTTTTTTCCTGGTTGCGCTGGCCATGGGTGTATTCGTGCTGGTTATTTCGGGGCTTTTTGCCGCTCCTGACCCGGAACATATTCCGGTGACAGCACATCCGGAAGCCGTATTTCCGACATATGCACTGATGCTGATTGCCATGGTCATCGGTTTTTTGATTTATCGTCGCAACATGCCGTTATGGCCGCTCATTGGCGTGGGTTTCGCATTGATGCTGGGGACGACATGGATGGGCTTGTATCTGCCGGTTACAGGCGTGGCTGCCTCCACCTGGAGCTGGACACTGCTCATCTATGCTTTTGCCGCCAGCGTATTGCCGGTGTGGTTGTTGTTGCAGCCGCGTGATTTCCTTAATTCGTTACTGTTGTATCTGGCCATGTTCTGCATGCTGGCCGGATTTTTCATCATGTCGCCGGCGTGGGTTGCACCCGCTATCAATATGTATCCCGAGGGTGCGCCACCCATATTTCCATTTCTGTTTATCGTTATTGCCTGCGGTGCGGTATCCGGCTTTCACGGTATGGTGGCTTCCGGCACGACAGCCAAACAA
>CAZJRL010000103.1:0-5134 GCA_964548425.1 uncultured Zetaproteobacteria bacterium
CCGTCTTGGGATGAACCTCCAGCCATGAATCCCATACCACTTCAGCCAGTTGGTCGGGAAGTTCCTGCAGCCAGGGCAGATTGGCATGCCTGCCATCCCAGAGACCCAATCTGGCCGACGGCACAAGCTGGAAAGGGTGCTGACTGTCTTTCTTGGCTGCCGACGGCGGGGTTAAGGACTCCGGCAGCGTGACATGAATCGGTGAAGTCTTGGCCGTCTTCAGTTGGACCAGACCGCGTGACAAAACGCCCTGCATGTAGGCCTCCTGCTCAGTCTGACCGGGTAGTTCCGGCTTGGGCGCATCCACGACCACACCGCGCAAATTCCAAACGGCCTCCCGCACATAGGCGGCATAGCTGCTCCAGTGCTTAAACTTTTCATCCTGACGCTTGAGAAGAGACAGGAGGATATCCCCAAAGGACCGGGTGCCGCCTTCGCCGAATACCGGATTCATCACCGCCTGCTGAAGGTTCAGTTGACCATCTACGGCGGCATAGGCTGGCATGCTGGTGTTCCATTCTTCCAGATAGGAATGCACGGGAATCACCATATCCGCCCGCATGGAGGTTTCGTCCGGAAACTGAGTAAATGCGATATGGAACGCTTTCTTGAAAACCGCGTCCATCTTCATGAATGCCGGCGCCTGATAGACCGGGTTGGTTCCGAATGTCACCACCGTATCGAATCGGCTCGATTTGAGCCCATCGACCAGGTTGGTCAGTTCCTTCCAGCCACCCATCTTTGGCGTCAGTTGCGGGAATGTATCTGCCGCACGCGGCTCGATGGTCTTGCCTATATTACCCAGCATATAGTTGAGAACATTCACGACAGAGGCGGTTTGGTAGCCATTTTCCCTGCCTTCCGCGCTGGCGCCGGAAAGGATCAGGCTGGGCTTTTTGCTCAGCAACATCCGAGCCAGATTATGCATCATTTGGGAATCCACGCCGGTGATACGTGATGCTTCACTCAATTTTACATCGGCAAACGACTCCATCAGTGGACGGGATATTTCCATCAGCGGATGGGATGTCTCCGGCATCGTCTCCAACTCATTGGCAATGATGCTTCCCAACGCCATAGCAAAAACGTACTCACTACCGGGACGGACGGCAATCCAGCGGTCGGCGTTGGCGCCTGTCAGGGTCATCTTCGGTTCAATCTGCACAAGCGTGCCACGGGGCGCATTACGGAACTTGGCATATTCCCGGGTAAAGTGGATGGGTGACATCCACGTACCTAGAAAATCCGCGCCAAAAGAGACAATCAGTTCGGCCTGATCAAAATTGTACTTGGGCATGGCATGGCCGAACATTTCATGATTCACGGCATGACCGACTGCTGGCGGCAGCGCCTCAAAAACAAAAAGGTTCCCGGCAGAACCGGTGGCCGCCAGGAATGATTCGATCAATACGCGCTGATGGCCACTGACCGCGCCATTCAGCCAGGCAATCTTTGAGGACTTCTTGTTGCCCAGGCGCTTGATGAGCAGATGCATGGCCTCATCCCAGGAGACCTCAACCAGTTTACCGGACTTGCGAACCATCGGCTTGGTCAGGCGGTCAGGATTGTAGTGTCCCTGCAGACCGGCCTGTCCCATTGGGCATAGCCGTCCCTCATTGACTGGCGATGCCGGATTACCTTCCAGTTTCAGAACACGTCCTTCACGAATACGCGCATGAATACCACATCCGGCTGAGCACTGGCGGCACGTGGAGGCGTAGTACATCTGGATGCCGGGACGTACAAAATCCTGAGGATCGACATTGGGTTCTACATTTTCCTTACGAACCTCAATATCCACCTCATTGATGAGATCGGTATCCCCGCAACCGCTAAGAATCAGCGCACTGCCCGCCCCTCCCAGACCCAAGGCCTTCAGAAAGGTTCGGCGGCTCCATTCGCTGCTTGATCTATTCTGGCTCATCTCAAACCCTCCCTGAATGCCTGCTTGGCCCCGCCTGCTTTAATATTCATGCATCGCCGTGATTAAATGTGGCACTGCCAGCAATCATGCGGCGCATGCACCAGATGCTCTCGCACCTTCTTCGGCAACCGTTCCGTCAGCTTCTCAATCTGAGCTTGATGCATAGTTTTCGGATGTTCGGGATTCAGCACGGCAGGCTGAGGAAATTTAGCTTGCATGACTGGCTTGTCGGTTGCGGCCGTGGGAATCATCCAGCGCTTCGCTGGCGCGGGTTTACCGATGTCGGATTCATTCTGAAACTGTTTGTGACAGCTCAAACACCAACCCATAGTCAAGGGTCTGATTTTTCGTCCTACGGTGAAAGTTTTCACGTCGCCGTGGCACATACCGCACACCTGCTGGGTCGGCCGGCCATCCTTAAAAATGAAACGCTGGACATGCCTTTTATGCGTAAAATAGACAAAATCCGGCATATCGTGAACTTTAAGCCATGGAATTGGCTTCTTCTGTTCCCAGTAGGAAAACAGTTTCTTGATTCCCGGTTTGTTTCGTACGGAGGGAATATGCGCATGGCAGCCAATACACTTGGCCACCGGCGGGATGCCGGCCACTTTGCTTCGACGGGCATAGGTATGACAATACATGCAATTGATCTTGAACTTACCGGCATGCCGAACATGTGGAAATTCAATCGGTTGCGGATCAGTGCTGACATCATCAGCCCAGGCGCCAAAGGGAATCAGCATCCCCATGGCAATAAGAAATATTGCTCGTGCCAGATTGGTCAATCGCAGCAATTTTGCTTTCCGCCACATATGAAGCCCCCTCCAGTATGCCTATTAAACCCCAAGCCCGCGGATCAATCCCACCATTGAATCAAACGCGCTATGCTTGAGACAAAATTAATTGGTGACCGATGCTAGCGTCAAAGCACCCTTCTTTATACCCTTAAATTTCTAGGGAATTATCCCATTCTTCCATCGGCCAGAGCGCGCAGCTCCGCAATCGCGGCCGCATAGTCCGGTTTTCCATAGACAGCTGAACCGGCAACAAAGGTATCCGCCCCGGCCCCGGCCACTTCAGCCATGGTTTCCACATTAACGCCGCCATCCACCTGCAGTCGAGCATCACAACCGGCATCATCCAGCATCTTTCTTGCTTCACGGATTTTGTCCGTGACCGCATGGATGTATTTCTGACCGCCATAACCGGGATTCACGCTCATCAGCAAGACCATATCCACGCAATGCAACACATGTTGAATGGTAGACACCGGCGTGGCCGGATTCAGGCTGACGCCCGATTTTTTACCAAGTGAGCGAATGAACTGGAGACTGCGCTCAAGGTGATTGCTCACCTCCTGATGCACGGTGATATAATCAGCCCCCGCCCTGGCGAACGCCTCCACCTGCGTGTCCGGATGGTTGACCATCAAATGGACATCAATCGGCTTTTCCGTATGCGGACGGATAGCCTTGCATATATTGTCGCCAATCGTGATCGGCGGCACAAAGGAGCCATCCATCACATCGAAGTGAATCCAGTCACAACCACCCTCGTCAATGGCGCGTATTTCAGCGCCTAAATCGGCAAAGTCAGCGGATAATATGGAGGGAGCAATTACAGTGTCATATTTCATAGTGCGCTTTATACGCAATGACAAACCAACAGTCCAGACCTAACCTTGAAGTTGAGACTTCTGAAACTTCTCAGAAAATAGTATCAACTAAAAAAGTAGAAGGTTAAAATCTATGCTTATGTTCCAGCCATGGATGTAAAATACCGGGTACAGGCCGTTCGCCATGCATCATTGCCACAAGCTCCGGAATCTCACATTCCATCATCCGCATGATGGCGCCCCTCACAGCCGGGTCTCCGCTTTCCAGCGCCGGTTCCAGGCGCGACAGCCAGACATCAAGTTCCAGCATACCCTGCCGCTTCAGCCGGTAGCGCAATTTGCGGATATTGACCTCAACATCATCCACGATTAAATATTTGCCAGCCTGGAGAGGTTTGCCTTGGCTTCAGAGATATTCACGATCATCCCGTTCTCCCTTGTGATTCAAGCAGACCTATCGTACCAAAATAAACAAATGGATTCATCAGGACTTGCGGGTCAGCAGCGTCCTTTTAATGTGGTCAATGGCCTTGGTGGGATTCAGATTCTTGGGACAGGCTTCCATGCAGTTCATAATCTGATGGCAACGATATAATTTGAACGCATCTTCCAGTTGATCCAGGCGCTCACCCGTTGCCTCATCACGCGAATCCTTGATCCAGCGGTCCGCCTGCAACAATACAGCCGGACCCAGAAAACGATTACCATTCCACCACCATGACGGGCAAGACGTGGTGCAGCAGGCGCACAGAATACACTCATACATGCCGTCCAGTTCGGCGCGCTCATCCGGCGTTTGCAGGCGCTCATGCTCCGGCACGGGCGTTTCAGCCTTAAGCCATGGTTTGATGGAACGGTACTGATCAAAGAAATGAGTGGTATCCACCACCAGATCACGAATCACATCCATGCCCGGCAGAGGCCGCACCCGAATCGGTTGTTTCAAACCGGCAACCGGCGTAATACACGCCAGCCCGTTGACGCCATTGATATTCATACCATCGGAACCGCATACGCCCTCGCCGCAGGAACGGCGATACGTCAATGTGCCATCAATATGCCATTTAATATGGTTCAGGGCGTCCAGCAGCTTCATCCCCGGTTTAATTACCGGAACCTCATATGATTGCATGCGCGGATGCGCATCCGTCTCCGGATTAAAGCGGTAAATTTCGAGTTGTACCATCACACCCATCAATATACCCGTTTCTTCGGCGGAAACGATTCCACCGTCATCGGCTGCATGCGCACCGGTTTATAGTCCAGTGAGATCTGGTCACCCTGCATGCTGGCCAGGGTATGCTTCAACCAGTTTTTATCGTCCCGTTCAGGATAATCCTCGTGCGCGTGTGCGCCTCGCGACTCCGTACGCGCCAAAGCGCTCGCCGCCGTCACCCGCGCCATCGCCATCAGATTTTCCGCCTCCAGCGCCTCAATCAATTCGGTATTGAATACACCGCTTGTGTCACTGATTGAGACATCGGACATCTCTTTGGCAAGTGCATCCAGCTTTTCCATGCCTTCACCCATCACTTTTCCGGTGCGATAGACGCTGAAGTGTTCCTGCATCACCGTCTGCATATCCAGGCGAA
>CAZJRL010000104.1:0-5087 GCA_964548425.1 uncultured Zetaproteobacteria bacterium
CCTGCTCTTCCGGCTGCATATCAAGAATACCCACATGCGTTTCCACAACATTCAGTGCCGTGGTCGTTTGCGCCAGCCGCTGTTTTTGTTCCGGTGTGCTCATCAACCAGAAAGGCAAGGTTGCCAGAAATCCTACAATAAGGATTCCGGCCAGGATTGCCTTGGGGGGCATTCCCTTAAGACGCATGGAAAGTTCTCTGGCGTTCAGGCAGTTCTCCTGGAAAATTCGGCACGTACAAAACCTGGAACATCTTCCAGAGGCACTTCCGTTTTCTCACCACCACGTATGGCAATTTCTACTTTACCACCGGACAATCCCCGCTCACCAAGCACAACCCGTATCGGAATCCCCATTAACTCCGCGTCACGAAATTTTACCCCCGGACGTTCATTACGATCATCCCATAAAACCTCCAGTACGGAAGCATCCATCTCCTCATACATATGCCTGCACATTTTTATCACTTCTTCATTTTTACCAAGCGATATGATGACAACATGAAATGGTGCCAGGTGCATCGGCCAGATGATGCCAGCATCGTCATAACATTGTTCCACCACCGCCGCAACCAAACGGGAAATACCAATGCCATAGCACCCCATCGTAGCCACGGACCGTTTACCCTTTGCATTCTGGAACACAACCTCCATCGGCTCGGAATACTGGCGACCCAATTCAAACACGTGCCCGGCCTCAATACCACGATGAAGCTGAATCTCTCCGCCACATTCCCGGCAGCTATCTTCATTTCTGCATTCCCGTATATCCGCATACCCGGCATTCGGAACATCCCGCACCATGTCAAGACCGGACACATGCGCATCCCGTTCGTTTGCGCCTGCAAACAGTCCCACTGCATGTTTTAGCGTTTCATCAGCAAGAATCCTGGCTTTCAGGCTCTGGGGCCCCACATAACCCGCAACACCACCCACAGATTCAATATCTTCATCCGCGGCCATCATCAGTTCATCTGCGGCCAGAAGATGTGCGAGCTTGATTTCCTGCACCTGATCGTCACCACGTACGCATACAGCCACAATCTCATCTTCCGTATCAGCGCGTTTTACCCGGTAAATCAGCGTTTTTACCAGCAGCGCGGGCTCCACATGCAGCAACCCGGCCACATCCTCCACCGCCGTGACCCCCGGCGTGCTGACGGTTTCCAGGTCAGTGCCTTCGGAATCGGGGATACTGCGGCATGATATGGCCATTTCCACATTGGCGGCGTAATCACAGGATGAACAATGGGCAATGACATCCTCGCCCGATTCCGCCAACACATGAAACTCGTGCGAACGCCGCCCGCCAATCGCCCCGGTATCCGCCTGCACCGCCCGGAATTTCAGACCAAGACGGGTAAATATCCGTGTATAGGTATCAAACATGTTCTGATACTCATGTGCCAGACTCGTATCATCCGCATGAAAGGAATAAGCATCTTTCATGATGAATTCACGCCCGCGCATCAAACCAAAACGGGGCCGCACTTCATCACGAAACTTGGCCTGAATCTGGTACAGGTTCATCGGTAACTGTTTATAGGAGCGCAATTCACGGCGCACCAGATCACATACCACTTCCTCATGGGTCGGGCCAAGACAGGATTCGTGATTGTGCCGGTCAGTAATGCGCAACAGCTCGCTTCCGTATTTATTCCAGCGGCCGGATTGCTGCCATAACTCTGCGGGCTGCACCATGGGCATCAGGATTTCCTGGGCGCCGGCGCGGTTCATCTCCTCACGCACCACAGCTTCAATCTTGCGTAATACGCGCAGACCCAGTGGCAGAAAATCATATACGCCCGATGTAACCCGCCGTATGAACCCTGCCCGCAATAAAAGCTTGTGGGACATCACCTCGGCATCCGCCGGGTCATCTCTGAGCGTGGGTGAAAACAGATGACTCATTCGCATGGCATAAGCCTACCGTTCCACCGGCATGCATGGTAGCCTGAACCTGATAGAGTCGGAACCAGAGGTAGAAGGCATGAGGAAAATTCCTTGATAAAGCTGCGGTCCGGAGATGCGCTCATCATCGTGGATGTGCAAAATGATTTTCTGCCGGGGGGCGCTTTGGCCGTACCCGAAGGAAACCAGGCGCTCCCCCCTCTCAACCGCTGTATAACACTTTTTTCCTCAAATAAACTCCCCATATTCGCCACCCGTGACTGGCATCCGGCCAACCATTGTTCCTTCAAATCACAGGGTGGCCCCTGGCCGCCGCACTGTATTGTCGGCACAAATGGCGCCGCATTTGCAGATAAACTGAATCTCCCGGATCATGCCATTATCGTTTCCAAAGCAGACCGGCAGGATCAGGATGTCTATTCGGGCTTTCAGGGAACGGATCTGCACGAACGCCTCCAGTCTCTTGGCATCAAACGCCTGTTTATCGGAGGTCTGGCTACGGATTACTGCGTACTGAATACAGTAATGGATGCACTGAATCTGGGATACAGGATTTTCCTGTTTTCGGATGCCATCCGCGCCGTGAATCTCAATTTACATGATGGAGATAAAGCCATCGCCAGAATGACCGGCGCTGGCGCAACAATAATTGCTACAGGTGAACTTGCATGATGCGGGCTGAATCATCTCCCTTGCTTACCGATTTGTATCAACTGACAATGATGCAAAGCTATCTGGACCATGACCTGACGGACACAGCGGTTTTTGAGTTTTTTGTGCGTAAACTTCCGGATAACAGGAACTTTCTCATCGCCTGTGGGCTGGAACAGGTGTTGCAATACTTGCAACGGCTGCATTTTTCCGGACAGGAACTGGAATGGCTGACCGGATGCGGTCATTTCTCGATGGATTTCGTCAATTATCTTGCCAATTTTCGTTTCAGCGGTGATGTCCACGCCATGAACGAGGGAACAATTTTCTTTCCGGATGAGCCGGTGTTGCGCGTCACCGCACCCTTGCCTATGGCGCAACTGGTGGAAACGCGCATGATCAACATACTACAGTTTCAAATCCTGATTGCCTCCAAATCGGCGCGTGTGGTGCTGGCTGCTCCGGACAAACTACTGGTGGATTTCGGACTCAGACGATCCCACGGCGCCGAAGCCGGCCTGATGGCTTCCCGTGCAAGTTTTATCGCCGGACTTTCCGGCACATCCAATGTGCTCGCTGAGCCTGTTTTTGGAATACCTGCTTTCGGCACCATGGCCCATTCCTATATTCTCGCGCATGATTCGGAAAAGGAGGCGTTTCTGCATTATGCCCGATCACATCCGGAAAACGCAGTTCTGCTGATTGATACTTATGACACCGAACGGGCTGCAAAAAAGGTGGTTTCAATTGCTCCCGCTCTGAAAAATGAAGGCATTGCCATCCGTGGCGTACGGCTGGATTCCGGCGATCTTGCCGAACATGCCGGACGGGTGCGTCACATTCTGGATCGTGGCGGATTAAACAAGGTCACCATCTTTGCCAGCGGCAACCTCGATGAATATAAACTGGCGGAAATCGAGGCGCGGCATGCGCCCATCAACGGTTACGGCATCGGCACGCGCCTGACCACATCCAGTGATGCGCCCTGCCTGGATTGCGCTTACAAGTTACAGGAATACGCCGGTATTGCCCGGCGGAAAATCAGTGAGGGCAAGGCCACCTGGCCGGGCCGGAAGCAGGTGTACCGGATAATTGAACACGGCCACATGGTCAGCGATATCATCACCGTGGAAAATGACCCGCAGGATGGCGAGGCGCTCATTCATCCCGTCATGCAGTCCGGAAAAATCATAACGCCCTCCCCTCCCCTATCCGCCATCCGGGAGCATGCGGCAAAGGAACTCGCTGCCCTGCCTGAACACTTGCGCAGCCTGGAAGCAGCCTCATCTTTCCAGGTAAAAATATCAGACGTTCTGAAACAATTGGCACGAGAGGCGGATGAACGTGCCGGCATCATGGAAAAACATCGTGGATAAACTTGAACGCGCGCTACGTCTGCACCAGTTATTGCAACTCCGGCGCACACCGGTGTCCATGCCCGAAATATGTGAGCTGTTTGAAGGATGCAGTCAATCCACCGCCAAGCGCACCATCAGGGATATGAAGCTGCTCGGCGCTCCCATCTACTGCACAGACGGCATGGGCTACAGCTATGATAAACATATTGCGTTTGAACTTCCCGGCGTATGGTTTTCTCCCGAAGAACTGCATGCGCTACTGACCATTCAGCAGTTGACCGCCAATATTTCAGGTGGCTTCTTTAACGACAGCATCCAACTGATTCACGACAAGACGGCATCCCTGCTCGCATCCCGGATGCCGACCATGGATGAAATGCGCCGGATTCGCGTACCGGGAACGGGAGCGCGCAGCAAAACATTGCCAATGTTCCCCGCCGTTGCCCATGCGGTGATACATCGTCAGCGAATACACATCCGCTATCACGGCAGGCAGCGTGACGAGTGGACGGAACGTGAGGTTTCCCCGCAGCGGCTGGTTTTTTACCGGGGCAACTGGTATCTGGATGCATGGTGCCACAAACGGAATGACCTGCGCTCCTTTGCCGTGGAGCGGATTGAACGGGCGCATTTGCTGAATGCCAAGTGCAAGGAAATTCTGGATGCCGAACTGGATAAGCGGCTTACCACGTCATTCGGCATCTTCTCCGGCAGCCCCAAAGCCACGGCGGTGCTGCGTTTCGGCGAAAAGGCCGCCCGCTGGGTGGCCGATGAGGAATGGTTTCCCGATACGCCCGGCATCTGGCTGGAAGACGGGCGTTATGAACTGCGCATTCCCTACAATAATCCAACCGAGCTTGTCATGGAAATCTGCCGCTATGGCGCCGATATCGAGGTGGTTGATCCGCCGGAGTTGCGCTCACAGGTGGCGGCGGTGCTGCAAGCGGCAGCCAAACAATACGGGTAAGGTCACTATATGACCACTCGCTGTGTCATACTTGCTTCGAATTTTCTTTTTGGAGAATGTGACATGAATTGGAGTGGTAATGAAAGATTTATCCCCCGGTGATCTGAAAACAATCCTGCATTCAAAGCGGGCCAACCTGTATTGCCTGGAGCATTGCCGGGTGATGCAGAAAGATGGCCGCGTGTTGTATCTCACCGAAGCCA
>CAZJRL010000105.1:0-4935 GCA_964548425.1 uncultured Zetaproteobacteria bacterium
TGTTATGTGATTGATAACTCCAGCGCCTGGCGGATGCATGATGATGTCTGTCTGGTGGTGCCGGAGGTTAACCCGCAGGCACTGGAAATGGCCAAAGTGAATCACATCATTGCCAATCCGAACTGCTCGACCATTCAGATGGTCGTGGCCTTGAAACCGTTACATGATGCCGTTCCCATCAAGCGCGTGGTGGTTTCCACCTATCAGGCGGTATCCGGCGCTGGCGGGCGCGCCATTGAAGAACTGGCCATGCAGACGCGCAGTCTCCTTTCAGGAAATAAGGCCGAGGTCAATGTGTTGCCGGCGCGTATCGCCTTTAATGTCATTCCACAGATTGATGTGTTTCTTGATGACGGGTATACCAGAGAAGAACGCAAGATGATGGATGAAACGCGCAAGATTATGGAAGCGGATATAGCCGTAACCGCGACCACGGTGCGTGTGCCCGTATTTTACAGTCATTCGGAAGCTGTTAATCTTACCTTTGCGGGCCCCATGACAGCGGAGCATGCACGCAATATTCTGGCGCGGACCGATGGTATCTGTGTTGTCGACGATCCAGCTGGCGAGGATTATCCGCTGGCCAGTGATGCGGCGGGGACCGATCCGGTTTGGGTCGGGCGCATTCGTGATGACCATTCCTGCCCGAATTCTTTGCATTTATGGGTTGTTGCCGATAATGTGCGTAAAGGCGCTGCGCTAAATGCCGTTCAAATTGCGGAAATCCTTGTTTGTTAGTGCCCTGTCCCGTATGAATAGTCCGGGCCGGGATGGGCGAGAGTTAATGGAGATTGCCATGAATCGTTGGGTGCGGAGGCTTCTCGGGTCTGCCGTATTTGCCGCATGTTTCATATTGGGTATTTCCCAAACCCATGCCGTGGCTTTGGGAAAAATAGAGGTGGCAAGCCACCTGGGAGAGGCATTTTTTGCCGAAATTCCGATGCAGCTGGAAGAAAATGAAAATATTTCCAGTGTGTTTGTCGACCTGGCAGCTCCTGCTGAGTACCGCATTCTGGAGGTGTACCGCGATCCTGCACTGAATGCGATTCGTTCTGATATAAAAAATGATTCCCGTGGTGCCCGTGTGGAAATTTCTTCCACTTCCGTTATCGATGCGCCGTTTTTTAACCTGGTACTGAAAGTACGCCATGGCCATGCGACCCAATTCAAGAAATACCCCGTTTTTCTTGAATTGCTACAGCTAAAGAACGTCCGGGCCAAAACATTGCCAAACATTTCCGCAGTGAACTCGCAAACGAATACAGAGGAAAACAGGCAGCCGAAAATGCCTGTGATGATTTCACACTCTGCAGCAGAGTCCGAAACTGAAAAACCCGCAGAACCGGCGTTTAAGCCCTATGACGGTTGGGCGCGAACCGGACGCTATGGGCCGATGGTTTTTGGGGATACCATCAGAACTGTGGCTATCCGGCTGCGTATGGATAAGCGTTATACCCTGCCGCAGGTGATGATGGCCCTGTTCAACAAAAACAGGAAGAAATTCAGTCAGGGGAATGTCAACCTGATTAATGCCGGAATATGGCTGGATGTGCCGAAAGCCAGTGAAGTGGAAGAAATGACTCCTGTCGAAGCCAGCAAACTGCTGGCCAGACACCAGCGGGACTGGAATGCCTTAAAAAAGGGACAGCCTCGCTATACGGCAATCGCCAAGGCACAGAAAAATCGTTACAAAACGCGTGTGCGTGTAGGTAAAATAGCCAGCGGCGTTGTTTCACCTGCCTCCGCTACGGAAAGCAGGGAAAAAACGGGGGTGAAAACGGACAGTGGCCAGTCTGCTAAAGCCAGAGCACCCGAAACGGAAGGGGCAACGGAAACGGTAAAACCGGATTCCACACAACAGGCGAAACTGGATGCGCTGCAGAAGGAAAATGTTGTCTTGCGGGAAGATCTCAAGACTGCTGACGATAAGATTGATGCCCTGTCAGATAAACTGGCCAGCGCCGATATCGTTGCCGCCAATGTACGCATCAAGAAGCTGGAATTAAGTCTGGCCCGCTTGCAGGCTGCACTGGACCGGAGTCGGCAGGAAGCGAAATCCGGTAGTAAGGTGTTCCAATGGCTTCCTTACCTGCTGGGTGGTCTGGTTATTTTGCTGCTGGCAATCCTGGGCTATTTACTGAGACGCGAACGCCCGCATCCCGCCGCAGTTGCTACATCTGCAAATATTTCTACACCCGCACCTTCTCCGCCAACCTCTCAGGAAGATGAATCATACAGTTTTGAAGAGCGTGCACAGCAGGTGCCTGCGGCTGAAGAGGAAGGCATACAAGTGCCTGTGCGGGAGGCTGAAGATGTCTCTGCGGATAGTTCGCCGGACCTGATAAAATTCGATACGGCTGGAATAGAGACGCCTCATGAGGAGGCTGAAGAAACGTTCGATCCAAATGTGGACTATATGGCTGAAGCCGATATTTATCTTCGCTATGGCATGGAAGATGAGGCTATCGATCAGATAAAGATGGCGATTAAACAGCATCCGGACCATGCCGATGCATACATCACATTGATCCGGACACTTCAGGCAAAGGGTGATCAGGCGGCGCTGAATGCGGTCATTGAAGCCGGACGTGGGGCTTTGAGCGGTGAAGCGTTGCAGGCGTTTGAAGCAGTTGCTTCCCCGGCGGATGAGGGTGACGAAGAGATTGATCTGGGGAGCATTTTGCCGCCCGCTGATATTGGCGTGGTTGATTCTTCCGAAACAGCAGAGATTGAACCGGAGGAATCCGGAGAACGCGGCCCGCATACGCCTGCTTCGGATGAAGTAACCGGTATGATGGAGGTTGAGTCTGCGGATGTTGAAGCGGAGCAGGCGGCAGAAAGCACGTTAACAGAAACGTTTGAACTGCTGGACAAGACGACGGCAAGCCGGGAAGAAGATGAGGCGGAAACTGGTGAATCTACGACAGGGGAGGAGAAGGACAAGCAGGATGAAATAGAGGGTGAAGCTGAGAATTTCCCTGAATTAAGCATTCCCGAGATGGTTGGTTTCGAGCTGGACATACCGCCTGTGGCTGGTGAGGAAGATGAAGCCGCGGGTCACATGAGTGACGGTGGGGACGAGTCTTCAGATATTGAGACTTCCGGAACGGAACATGTGGATGAATCCGGGGAAATCCCTGACCCCGGACTGGAGTCCATGCAACTGGATGATCTGATTATGACACCGGATACGGGCATGACGCCGGATTCGCTCCATATTGACAAGGCGCGCAGCCTGCTGGCTGAAGGTGCGCTCGATGAGGCTGAATCTTCATTCAGGGCCGCTGTTACAGGCAGCACGCGGGGTGATGCACTGCTTGGCCTTGCAGACATTGCACAGCAAAGGGGAGACACAGCCAAAGCAGCTGAATTCCTGGCAGAGGCGGAAGCCTTGGTGGACGACAGTAACCGTGACTGGTTTGAATCTATCAGGAACAAGGCAGGGAACTCCGAATAATTACTTTTTTTTTGCAAGAGGCTCTCAAGTGAATATTCATCCCCTGGGCCGGCTGTTTTTCGGACTTGGCTGCTTTACCGCAGCATTGGTTGCGCATGACATGATCGTTGCCATAGCGGGAATCATGTTGTGCATTATCCTGTTACGCATGATCAATCAGTCGTGGAGGCCGGTTTTCAGGGCGTTGCGCCTGTTACTCTGGCTGATACTTCCTGTTTGTCTTTTACACCTGTTTCTGACTCCCGGTGCACTGATATGGCCGGGCAGCATATTGCCGTTTACCTGGGAGGGTGCGGGCAGGGCAATGTGGCTCAGTACACGGTTGCTGTTCCTCTTCTTTTCGGCCATGGTACTTTCCCGGTCCCTGAGTCTGGAAGAATGGCAGGCACAAATCTGTCATATTCCCGTTGTGGGCCGCCGTTTGTATCCGTATTTGCAATTATTCCAGCCCATGCGGAACAAGGCCTCCGATCTGATCCGGAAATATTGGCGTGAAGGCGGATCGCGGGGGGTGATACGGATACCGGAAATGATGGTCCGTTTGCTTGAAGACATATTGCATGCAAGTCATGAACAGGCGACGGTCGTGTGGGAAGAGTGGAAAGGAGAACTTCCGGCACGCGCTTCCAGCCTGGACAGGCGGGCGATGTTTTTGATTCTGATTGGTATTTGTCTGCCGTTCGCGGCATGGGTGACGTGATGCAGCGTATCGCCATGGCGCTGGAATTTGATGGCCACGGTCTGTGTGGCTGGCAGCGCCAGGATAATGGTCCAACCGTACAGGAACATCTGGAATCAGCGCTGGCCCGCATCGAAGGAACACGCGTCTGCTGCCATGCAGCCGGGCGTACGGATGCAGGCGTACACGCCGAAGCCATGCCGGCGCATGCGGATGTTTCCGCCGATCGTTTCTCCCGTACGCCCAAAGCCTATGTGCATGGGGTGAATCAACATCTTCCCGGGCAAATTCGTGTGATTGGAGTGCGTGGGGTGTGCGCGGATTTTCATGCCCGCTTCGATTGCCGGGAGCGAGCATACCGCTATCAGATATGGAACCGGACGACGGCTCCTGCGATTCACCGCTGGCGGCACTGGTGGATGCCCCGGGGGCTGGATATTCCGATGATGCAACAGGCAGCCGTGTATTTAACGGGGAGGCATGATTTTAGCAGTTTTCGTGCCACCGGATGTCAGGCGTCTTCACCCATCCGCGAATTACGCGAGGTTCGCATTGAGCGGCAGGGGGAATGTGTCCTGATTCATTTTCGCGCCGATGCTTTCCTGTACCACATGGTGCGCAATCTTGTCGGCAGCCTGGTCCAGGTGGGTGTCGGCAAGTGGTCACCGGAGCAAATGGAAGAGGTTCTGCTTGCCCGCGACCGAAAACAGGCGGCAGATACGGCGCCGGCGCACGGGCTGTATTTTACCCATGCCGTTTATGACGATTTTGATTCACGAGAGATTGCTTCCGCTTAACC
>CAZJRL010000106.1:0-4778 GCA_964548425.1 uncultured Zetaproteobacteria bacterium
ATGTTTCCGGATTCCCATAGACCGTGCCACCGGAAGAAAGATAGACTATGCGCCGTATTCCGCGTCTGCGCATCAACCCAAGCAATTGTATGGTAGCAAGCAAATTGCCGTGAATATCAGCGACAGTATCTATATTTGATGTCCCTGGAACACTGGTACTTATCGCATGAATCACAATATCAATATCGTGCAGGGCGGTATCCACAGCAGTACAGTCGGAAAAATCACCAATGTGATATTCAACTCCGGGTAAAGGCTCACGCAGATGCTCCGGTGTATGACTGAATATGCGTACCTGATGGCCATGTGTAAGAAATGCATCCGTGATATATGAGCCGATAAAACCGCATCCCCCGAGAATAAGAACTTTCACCGTGGCATCACTTTTCTACCCGACATGCGGCCATCTGTGTCCCGGCCTCTCGTTTCACTGCCATCAAGGCCTCCAATAAAGGTAAACATGCCTGCCGCGAATGGGATAGTCCCTGACCAGTTGCCCTAAATTCGTATCAGGAAGATCTACCAAAATATACACCCCGTGCTCACCGGAGTGATACCAGCGAATATATTTCTCCGGTGGAAGCCGCACGTCGAGATAGGCGGCAATACTCAAACCTGATGCAATATCATCAAGCGTTCGCACCGTTTTTCCTTCAGTACGTTGCAGGATGTCTTCCGTCACGGCAAGCAGGCTTCGATCGGGCCGCCAATCCTTAACATAGGGCAAAGCAACCAGGCTGTATGGGATTTTGAGGACAAGCACAACAGCCATCAGTTTAATGGCCAGTGTTTGCCTTTCTGTTCCCATCTGTAGTAACAGGCCTGTAAATAATACAGCTACCAGGGCGTAGAATGGAACCAAATAACGCGGTGAGCCTCCTGCCGATATCCAGAAAGGAAGAAAACAGGCAATGAGGATTAGCAGGACTGTTATGTTTTCCGGTTTGACAGAAAATGCCTGCTTTCCCTTTATCAGCAGCCAAAGCAGCAAGAAACTTACAGGCAATGCCCTGAAGAAAAAAATGGCAGGGTAGCTGAACCAGTGCCGGATATATTCCAGCAGGCTGTAGCCATGAAAATTTCGCAGGCCATCCCGAATCGCCACCATTGCATTGGATCCCGCATCCACAAAGGTGCTTTGATACCACCACGGTACAAGCAGCGCCAGCATGCCTGGTATGATAAAGCTCAGGCGCAGCAACAGGCGCCAGCGCTGCATGCGATACAGCAGGATCAGCCCTGCCACACCGTAGAAATAATAAGCCGATATGTTTTTACTCAGATACGCCATCGAAACGAGCAGCAGGGAAAACAGTAACCAGCCGGTATGCTGGCGCTCAATGGCCAACCATAAAGCAGCGATCGAAGTGAATACAAACATCCCGAAATTGGCATCGACATAACCCAGCCAACCATACCAGAAGGATATCTCGCCCATGCTGAGATAAATCAGCGCGGCCAGCCATCCGGTAGCTGGGCCACCGCGAAACAGATGCCGGGCCAGCAGGCCTGCTGTAAAGGCGGAAATCCAGGTGGAGATCACCGAGACAAGGCGCAACGCGATATTGATATGCTCCCAGCCGAGAATATTCGCCCAGCCGATGGCCAGCCAGAGGTAGAGCGGTGTTTTTGGCCACTCCATACCCAGAATCAGGTGATGCCAATAATTGCCGGTAATGTGCATTTCAATCGCACTGACCGCATAATAGCTTTCCTCACCAATAAACTGCATGACCGGCAGGGGCAAGAGCATTAGCAAACCGCCCAGTAGACACATAACCGGCAGGACATACCTCCGGCGACGTAATTCCATGCTAGACATCTCCATCTACACGTATATCAATCCGGGACTTGTGCGTACGGCGTAACAGGGCGTAGGTCTCGCACAACTGTCGTAAAGTATCCGGTATCATGCGCACCGTGCTTTCCTTGCTCGGTTGGCGCAGAAAAAGCACAGGTATCTCCCCAATTTTAAGTCCCGCCCTGTGCCCGAGATAAACCAGCTCGGTATCCCAGAACCAGTGTTTGGACTCACAACAGTTAATCACCGGCAGGATACTTTTCCGCCTGAAAAATTTGAATCCTCCAGCGACATCTGTCAGTGGCAGGTCTAGCAGCACATGCGACAGTTTGCGGAATCCGAAGCTCATCCATTGCCTGAGCAGCACCGTTGGATGGGCGTCCAGCTTGTACACACGATGGGCGATAACACCGTCCAGATGATCCCGCTCTATTTTATCCAGCATCGGCAGCAAATACCATGGGCCTATCTCCAGATCAATGTCCAGATAACCGACCACATCCCCACGTGCCAGAGCGAAGCCTTCAGCCACGGTACCGCCACGGCCAACGTTTTCTTCATGCACCTGCAGAGTTAGGTTCTCCTGCCCGTTACACATGCGCCGGAGTATGCCGACCGTATCGTCCTGCGAGCAGTCATCAATGATAATCAGCTCGTAACTGCGCCCCGACTTGTCCAGAACCGCCTGCAATTCGGGCAGGCTGTTCTCAATATGGGATGCCTCGTTGTAGCAGGCAATTACCAGAGAGAGATCATAGGAGCGCCTCACGAGAGATAATCTCCCTGTCCCACGAACCCGGCACTCCATCGAGTCAAATGGCCAAAAAAGTGGCTGATTATGATTTTATACCCCATGGGTCTGCCGGCAGCGCATGATCAGATAAGTATAGGGCATCCGTAAAAAATCATGGCGTGGCACGGCATCAATACTGGCGAAACACCTTGCAGCAAGTTCCCGATAGCCTTGCTCTGTCCGTACATTCTGGCCCCTGTCATGCTCGATAAGCCAGCGGGCAATGGGGGATTGCCCCGGAACAAAGCAGGGATCAACAGTCAACAATACACCATCCGGATTCAGGGCCCCGGCAGCCAGTTCGATCAGCGTCTCAGCCTCTCTATCATCCAGGTGATGCAGTACGCCAAAAGCAAGTACCACATCAAAGAGCGGCATGTCATCCACATGGGTGCTACGCACCGGATTGGCAAAAAACATCCCCCGATGGCCAAAACGCTTGCGTGCCCGAGTAATATACTCCTCCGAGGCATCAAAACCGGTATAGCTCATATCTTCAGGCAGAAATTCAAGTATCTCCGCCGTTCCACAACCAATATCCAGCAAACGCAGTGCAGACTTTTTTGGCATATAATCACAAACGATCATTCGGCGTGCACGACGAACGCCCAATGAATTCTGTAACAGATTATACATGGAAGGGTGCGAAAGAACGGATCGCAGGCCGGTCGTAATCTGTGCCATACTAAGCTCTTTCTGCCACCGTTTTTTCAATTCGTACGATCATTGGGGTGGCTATGGCTGCAGGGATACAGGCAAGCAGCTTCGCCATACCGGAGCGCAGCAGGATGGTGGCAAATCCCGCAACCAGCCCCTGATGTCGTTGCCTGAACAAGGGATCCTCGTCTATACGCCGCAGAGCCTGATACAGCAAGCCTCTCTTGAATATGCTGCGCATGCCATGCGCAGCACAGCAAGCCCTGATCTGGTTACAAGTAATAAAGTTCAGCGAATTCCATATGTTCATATCTGCGTTAGACGGGAGGAAAAACCGTCTGCTCAGTCCCTGCAGATGTCGAAACACCGGAACACCGTAGTGCGGTTCGTAAGGAACAGAATAATTCGGGCAGTGGTGCAACATGTATCCGTTTGTGACCAGAACATCACGCATAGCGATAAGCGCCCTCTGCCAGTCCGGGATATGTTCCATAACATTATTGCTGAAAATTAGATCAAATCTTCCGTGCACGGCCTCGTCAAGTTCTCCGGCCGGACAATCCAGCACCTCCAGCGGTATGTCAGAAAAATACTCCAGTACCGCTTGCCTGGCCTGAGCGAAAAGTTCAAAGCCACCCAGCGCAGGTTCCAGTGCCAGTATATTATAACCCTCACGCCGGAGGAAAAGACTTGTCAGGCACAGGCCGGCTCCCACCTCCAGCATACGCTGTCCGGGGTCAAGGTGATCGGCAATCAGGTCGAAAGAAACACGCGCCTCGTTGATATAGGTATCCAGTAAATCTTTAATTTCATCTGCATCGCAACCAAGACGCTGTGCCAGCTGCCCGGTAAGCATGCCAACGGGAAGCTCGGCAAGAAATTGCTCGAGACATTGAGCAGGTATACTATGGGGCAACAGTAAAGACTTTAAAGTCGGCTGGCGCGCTGGCGTAACAGATGATCTGCCAGCACCAGCGCCAGCATCGCTTCAGCAATGGGTACGGCACGAATGCCGACGCACGGATCATGCCGGCCTTTGGTGATGATTTCCGTTTCATTGCCGTGTTCATCCACTGTCGGCCGTGGTTTCATGATGGAGGATGTCGGTTTCAGCGCCAGACGCACGCGAATCGTATCACCATTGGAGATACCACCCAGAATGCCGCCGGCATGATTGGTGACAAAACCTTCCTTGCGTATCGCATCACCAAATCCGGAACCCTGCGCTTCAATACAGGCGAACCCGTCACCGATTTCCACACCCTTGACTGCCTGAATACTCATCATCGCCCTGGCAATGTCGGCATCCAGTTTGTCGAATACCGGTTCACCCAGACCCGGAATCATACCATGTGCCTCCACCGCCACGCCGGCACCAATTGAATTCCCCTGTTTACGTAACTTGTCCATAAACTCCGCCATTTTCTTTGCCGCGCCGGCATCCGGGCAGAAAAACGAATTGTTTGAAATTTCATTTGCATTGAACTGTGCCGGATCCACCCTGACCGGGCCGATCTGATCCACCCA
>CAZJRL010000107.1:0-4756 GCA_964548425.1 uncultured Zetaproteobacteria bacterium
CGGAAAGGTGCCGCACTTTACCGATACCGGCTATCGGTGACAACCATCCATTTGGCTCTGGCATTGCCCCTACATTCAGGCCCCAACCCGTACCAAATATAATGAGATGAGGGCCGGGCTGTTCCATTAGCGTGCCTGCATCGCATATCCGGCCTTCCGGTGGATTGGAGGAAGTATACCACAGTCTGTAATCAGCATCCCGCAACACATCTTCCAAATTATTTACCATGCGTATATTCCTGATTGCCTCGCGCCTGCCGGGATTTCGTTTTCCGCCTTTGCCCGTCAGCCAGTAAGCGGTAATATCCCGCACCATGGCATGCATCCCCGCCGCCGGATGCACCAGATATACCGGAGCCACGTCGTAGAATGCGCAGGTGCGCGCAAAATCGTGGATATCCATCGAGGTAATCGCCGTTGTCACAGGTTCCCCAAGCCGGTTCAAAACCGGATGATGCACCAGTGCTACGGCGATCTCAGGCATCATTGCCTAATCCCCATGCTCCACTTCACCTTGTCCACCGCCAACAGGCACAACCGGTACAAGAATTGCGCAGGCGGACATCGAAATGGAAAACAGAACGATTGCCAAAATTATATGCCATTTTCTCATCCTTAAGTCTCCTTTCATCTTTTATGCGTATCATACATCATATTACGCGGATGACAGATTCATCCGGATGGGCACGACTTATGTACAGACAGGACAATCAGGATGCCAATGATATGAAACTGTATTTTTTTAAACTGTACACCCTTGTACTTTTGGCACTATTCGCGCTACCGGCACATGCCGGAAACATGGTAACGCATCCGGACTGGCGGCGGCCTTCCGGTCATGAACTAAAAATGAAACTTACGCCGCTGCAATACAACGTAGTGCACATGAATGGTACAGAACGCCCGTTCCACAATGCATACTGGAATAACAGGAGGGACGGAATTTATGTAGATATTGTTTCCGGCGAACCCCTGTTTTCTTCAAGGGATAAATTCAAATCAGGAACCGGCTGGCCAAGCTTCGATCGTCCGCTGGTATCCGCTAACATTGTTGAAAAACGTGACGTGCGTTTCTTCATGATCCGTACGGAACTGCGGAGTAAGCATGCCGATTCACATTTAGGCCATGTGTTTAATGACGGGCCTCCACCCACAGGCTTGCGCTATTGCATTAATTCCGCCGCACTCCGGTTTATTCCTGCATCATCCCTGAAAAAAGAAGGCTATGGACAATTTTACCGTTTATTCGATGCCAACGATTCTCACCGCTGATATGCACAGTTACCACGCGGAGTCGCTTTATTCCTGAGCCAGATCAGTGCCTGATCTGGCTCAGGCAATCCAGGGCAGCCAGCTTGTAACATTCGGCCAGTGTCGGATAGTTGAACACATTGCGTACCAGATCCGTCACTGTACCATTCAGATTCATCACCAGTTGGCCGATATGAATCAGTTCGCTGGCGGATTCGCCTACGATATGTACGCCAAGAATCCTGCGTGAATGGCGTTCCATATTGAGTTTGAGCATGCCGGTTTCTTCCCCGATAATCTGGCCACGGGCACTGTCACTGAACTTACCGCGACCGGCCACATAATCCGCCCCTTCCGCCTGTAACTCCTTTTCAGTTTTACCGACATATGATACTTCAGGAATGGTGTAAATCGCTCTGGGCATATTGCACGCCATTTCAGGCATTTTTTCACCAAAGGCATGCATCGCAGCCATGCGCCCCTGCTCCATGCCGGTCGCCGCCAGCGAAGGACGTCCAATCAGATCACCCACGGCATAGATATGTGGCACGCCGGTCTGAAAATAGTCATTGACCTCAATCCAGCCATCCACCGCATGAATACCGGCACGCTCCAGGCACAGATGATTAGAGTTCGGCTCCCGCCCCTGAGCATAAAGCAAGGCATCGGATGTAATGTTTTCCCCACTTTCCAGGTATGCATGAACGTGTTCCTCTTCCCTGCGAATGGCAACCACCCGGTTATTCAGATGAAAAACAACTTCCATGGACAGCATGGCATCCGTCAGTTCGGACACCACATCTTCACTGAGATACGAAAGCACCTGGTCGTGGGAGTCCACCATTGTCATCTTCACGCCAAGGGCGGCGAACATGCAGGTGAATTCACAGGCAATGACGCCTCCTCCAACCACGGTCATGGATCTTGGCAGGTGGCGCTGTTTCAGGATGGATGTCGAATCCAGCACCGTTTTCTTGTCAAACGGAACATCGGAAGGCCGCCGTGGACGTGATCCTGTCGCCAGGACAATGGTGGCGGCATACAAACGATGTTCCTCGCTATTCGCAGAGATGACATTCAGCGTATGTTCATCAGCAAAGGATGCCTCACCGGAAATAAGAGCGACGTCACTGCGCATCAGACGATTCAATATAACCGATTCCTGCTGTGCAATCACCATTTCCTTATGCCGGATAGTTTCAGCCAGCAATCCATGCCGGTGCAGCATCTCGCCGGAAAATGCACCTCGCATGCCGCGCTGACTGGCACGTGATGCCAGATATGCGACTTCACGTAACGCCTTGCTTGGAATGGTTCCCGTTTGCAAACCGGCACCGCCAATTTTTTCTTTACGTTCGATGATGCCAACCCGCCTGCCCATACGCGCCGCATGCAATGCAGCATGTTGTCCTGCCGGACCGGAACCGACAATAAGCAGATCAAAATCTGTATGCTTCATAATAGGCCTCATATTCTATTCTAAACTGTGAACAGTTCAGACCAAAGCGCAAGCGAGCAATCTTCTTTCCCTTTATTTCTACATGGCTTTACCCATCGGACATGGGCGATATTTTACTGTACTGTTCTGCGACAGGAGTACATGTGATTACAAACAGGCTGCGGAATGCAACCACACCGAAACCCGGAGAAAGCCCAAAAAACTCCCATAAAAAACAGTTCCATGTGGTCCTGATCAAACCATCTCATTACGATGATGACGGCTATGTAATCCAGTGGATGCGCTCTGCATTACCATCCAATACGCTGGCTGCAATGTATGGCCTGACACAGGATGTAAATGCACGAAAAGTTCTGGGGAAAGATGTAGAGATTGTCCTTGACGCATATGACGAAACCAATACACGTATTCCGGTAAAGCAGATTATCAGCAATATCCGTCACTCCGATGCAGGCTTTGTCGGTTTTGTCGGCGTGCAGTCCAATCAGTTTCCGCGTACAATGGATATGGCCAAACAGTTTCGTGAAGCAGACATTCAGGTCTGCATAGGCGGCTTTCATATTAGCGGCTGTTTATCCATGTTGCCTGAATTACCGGATGATATCCATCATGCTCAGGAAATGGGCATTTCCCTGTTTGCCGGTGAGGCGGAAAACCATCTTGAAGAAGTGTTCCGGGATGCCTATGCCGGAGCAATGAAGCCATTATATAATTATCTCGGTCATTTGCCGGACGTACAGTCACAACCTACGCCATTTCTTCCAACAACCATCATCAAGCGATCAATAGGTACGGTAAGCAGCTTTGATGCCGGACGTGGCTGTCCATTTGTGTGTAGTTTCTGTACTATCATTAATGTACAAGGGCGCAAATCACGTCGGCGTTCGGCAAATGATATTGAGCAAATCGTGCGCAGGAATGCAGACCAGGGTGTGGGCCGTTTCTTCATTACTGATGATAATTTTGCCCGTAACCGGGACTGGGAAAAAATATTTGATCGCCTGATTATGTTGCGGGAAAAAGAAGGCATGACAATCAGTCTGAGTATTCAGGTGGATACGATGAGTCACAAGATTCCGCACTTTATTGAAAAGGCGGGCAAGGCTGGCGTACGACGCGCCTTTATCGGCCTGGAGAATATCAATCCGGATAATCTCAAGATAGCTGGTAAGAAGCAGAATAAAATTACCGAATATCGTAAACTGATGCAGGCATGGCGTAGCGCCGGAGTCATAACCTGTGCCGGTTATATTTTAGGTTTTCCTGCCGATACGCCGGAACAGATTGTCAACGATATTGAGATTATTAAACGTGAGTTACCGGTTGATTTGCTGGAGTTTTTTATACTGACGCCATTGCCGGGATCGGCTGACCATCAGGACCTGCATCAGCGTGGTGTGTGGATGGATTCGGACATGAACAAATATGATCTTAATCATGTTACCACCAAACATGCAAAGATGAGCCGGGAAGAGTGGGAACAAGCCTATCAATTGGCTTGGGATACCTATTACACACCCGAACATATCGAAACGGTACTCAAACGATCACGCGCATCCGGCATCAGCGTTGGGAAGATGATGTTTCTGATGCTCTGGTTCTATGGTTGCCATAAATTCGAGAGGCTACACCCGCTTGAGGGTGGCTATTTTCGCCATAAATACCGGCTGGATCGCAGGCCGGGTATGCCAATTGAAAATCCATTTGTGTTTTATCCACGACGTGTATGGGAAGTCATTTACAGACATATCTGTATCGCTGTCATGCTGCTGAAATTTGCCAGAGTACGCCGCCGTATCAAGTCAGATCCGGAAGCCTTTGATTATATCGATACGGCGCTAATGCCGATGAATGAGACGGAAAATGAAATTGATAATATCGAACTTCTTGCGGCACAGCAGAAAAAAGCTTCTCTATCAGCATAAAAAATACACACGCCGCAGTGCCGAAACAGGCAGACATTTATCACAAAAAAGGCCCATTGGAGCATGCGCTCAACAATGGGCCTTTTGGGTAAAAATCCTGGCAATGACCTACTCTCCCACG
>CAZJRL010000108.1:0-4670 GCA_964548425.1 uncultured Zetaproteobacteria bacterium
ATTGTGGGTGTGGACGAAGTCATCCCACCCGAACAGTTGCACAGGGAGCATCCGATTACCGAGCGGGCGGCGAAAACCACCTGTGAAACCCGGCATATGATCCGCGATATTTTAACAGGTGAAGATGATCGTTTGCTGGTCGTGACCGGTCCATGCTCCATCCATAATCCGGATGCCGCGCGGGAATATGCCCGGAGGCTTGTAAAGATACGCGAGGAACTGGCGAATGATTTACTGATTGTGATGCGTTGTTATTTTGAGAAGCCGCGCACAACGGTGGGCTGGAAGGGCCTGATTAACGATCCTAATCTCGATGGTACGTTTCAAATCAATAAAGGTTTGCGTCTGGCTCGTCAGCTACTTCTGGATGTCAATGAAATAGGCGTGCCGGCCGGAACGGAGTTCCTGGACCTTATCAGTCCACAGTATGTGGCGGATCTGGTGAGCTGGGGCGCGATTGGCGCACGCACCACGGAATCCCAGTCGCATCGGGAACTGGCCAGCGGTTTGTCCTGTCCGGTGGGCTTCAAGAACGCAACCGATGGCGGGCTTAAAGTGGCTGTGGATGCCATTCGTTCGGCATCACACCCACATCATTTCATGTCGCTGACCAAGCAGGGGCGTTCAGCCATTTTCTCCACCTCGGGCAACGAAGATTGTCATATTATTTTACGTGGCGGGCGCCAGCCTAACTATGATGCAGTTTGCGTACGCCACGCCTGCGAGGAACTGGAGGCGGCAGATCTGGCGGCGAGGCTAATGATTGATTTTTCTCATGCCAACAGCAGGAAAAAGTATGAGCGTCAGATATCTGTTTGCCATGATGTTACAGGCCAGATTGCCGGCGGCAATGCATCGATCATCGGTGCGATGATTGAAAGCCATCTGGTTGCCGGGCGTCAGGATGTGGTTGCCGGGCGCGAGCTGCTTTTCGGTCAGAGTGTTACCGATGCCTGTATCGGATGGGATGATACCGAAATCATGCTGAATGAACTGGCCGGGGCGGTGCGCAAACGACGCGGCTGATGTCATTGTAAAAGCGCAAAAGCTTTTACCGCAAAGTACAAGGTAAATCCCCCAGGGGATACTCTCTTGCTGTGCAATTCACCTGATCGGTCGTCCGTATGCACTGCTACGCACTCCTTCCTCGGAATGGCCGCTTCAGGGCCACGCTGTCTGTTGCGCCTGCCTGCCAAAGCCATGGCGCAGGCAGGAACAAAGGCTCTGCGTGATCATCACGGCGATTCATGAATAGTCCAGGCTAAGATGCTGGGGTGACCGCTATTGGCCGATTTTACCCGTTCAGGCTCCGTGCAGCAGGGTGTTGGTCTGGATTGAACTTCCATCCAGATTTAGCACAAAGCCTGGATGGCTTGTGTGATATCTTCGGCAGTCATTTTATAGCGTTTGTTCAGCGAGATCATACTATGTCTCCTGTGTGGAATTAGATCATTGTTCAGCGGAATCGTAAATATAACGGACAAAGAATTTATGCAAATGCCGATGCCAGCGCGGACAGGGATCGAGGCATTGTGATGACACGGCGGAATGCTATCTTCCGCCGCCGTTTGCATTCATGCAGTCCAATTCACTCTATTGAAGGAAGGTTCATATTTATGTGGTTTAAGAATGTTCAGTTCTACCGTTTTACCGAGCCGTTTGCGCTCACCGGCGAGCAGTTGCATGCGGCGCTTGAAAAGAAACGCTGTCGTCCATGCGGTCAAATGGAGCCATTCTGTCAGGGCTGGGTTGCGCCCGTGGGGCAGTCGGGCCATATGCTGACGCATGAGACCGATGGCAATCTGATGATCTGCCTGCGCCGGGAGGACAAGGTGTTGCCTGCCTCCATCGTGCGCGAACAGGTGGATGCCAGGGTGTTCGAGATTGAACAGTCGGGGCGCACGGTTGGCCGCAAGGAAAAGGGTGAGATACGCGAGGCCGTGTTGATTGAACTGCTGCCGCGAGCGCTGGTGCGGGCCAGTCACACCTATGCCTGCATTCTGCCAAAAGAGGGGTGGTTTATTGTTGATGCGGGAAGCAAGTCCAAGGCGGACGAGATGATCGAAGTGCTGAACAAGACATTAGTTGCGTTCCCCGTCGTCCTGCCGGAAACGAAGAAATCGGCGGAATCGGCCATGACGCAGTGGCTCATGCAGCCGGACGGTATTCCGGATGGGTTTGCCATTGGGGAGGCGTGCGAGATGCACGATGCGGCCAGCGAAGGCACGGTGCGCTGCCGTCATTTCGATGTGATGTGCGACAAGGTGCGAGCGCATCTGGCGGGCGGCATGAGCGTGAGCAAGCTGGCTCTTGAGTGGCGCGAGCGCATCTCGTTTGTGCTGGCGGATGATCTGACGCTAAAACAATTGAAATTTGACTCGGCTCTTGTGGATGAAGCCGCCGATCAGGGGGGCGATGATGCAGCGGCCCGGTTCGATGCGGATTTTGCGCTGATGGCCGCCGAGTTCAGTCAATTCATACCGGAACTGCTTCAGAGCGTGGGCGGGGAGGATTAAAAAAGGAATGTTTTGAAGACATGGTTTGACAAGCTGTACGGGCAGGGTCTGTGCCGGCGTATTGATCAGGAAAAGATGGCCGCCATTATCAAGGATGCCATTGGCGAGGGCGGATTGTGCGTATGCGAGGGTGGCACGGGCATCGGCAAGAGTTATGCCGGATTGATGGCTGCCTTATACATGCGCATCAAGGCGGATGACGAGGATGCGTCGCCCATTGTGTACTCGACCGGAACCATTGCCCTCCAGGAGCAGATTATCGGTCAGGATTTACCCGCCTTGTGCAAGATGCTGGGTCTGGACGTGGCCTCGGCGCTCGCCAAGGGCAGGGGCAGGTACATGTGCCCCAAAAAGCTGCTTGCTCCCGGCATAAAGAAAGACGATCAGACCCTGTCTCTGTTGGATGAAGAGGTTTTTCCCGCAACCATAGACGTATCCATGCCTGCCGATGCGCATGAACTTCAGGAACTGACGCAGGCGTTCAATGACAAGTCATGGGACGGGGATCTGGATGCATATCCGAAACCGCTGTCTCGCGGAACCATGGTCCGCATCACCATTGACGGACATGCCTGTCTTGGAAGACGTTGTTCATCCTACAAGTGCTGTCCTTACTTTGAATCACGAAAGTATTTGCGTGAATGCGATGTGATTGTCGTGAATCACGATCTTCTGCTGTCCGATCTGGCCCTGGGCGGCGGCGTGGTGATTCCCTGTAAACCGAAGGATACGATTTATCTGCTTGATGAGGCCCATCGCTTGCCCGATACCGCGGTTCGCCACTTCGGTTCCACCTTCCATGTCAAGGGATCGCAGGAATGGCTGGATAGCTATCTGAAGCTGTTGAACCGCATGCGAAAAGTCCCCCGGCTTCCGGATCTGGCAAACGATCTGATGAACCAGTCTGAGGGGTTGGTTGACCGCTTGAAGCAATCGCTGCGGGAACTCCAGTTATCCATCGAACAGAATGAAGCCATGTTCGAGGATGGCGCATGGCGCTTTGCCGTCGTGCCGGAATCCTGCGCCGAGCCGGTGGCCGCCATCGCGCATCAGTCTGAACCCTTGCTGAAATGCGCCATTAAACTGCTCAAGGCATGTACGACGGATGATGCGAAAAGCCACATGGGCAGCGCGGCGGTGGAAAAGATTCAATCCAATGTCGGCTTCTTTCAGCATCGCATCAGCAATCTGTGCGAGTGCGCCGCCATGCTGCTCAAGGAAGATGATTCCGCGCTGCCGCCAACCGCGCGCTGGATTGAGAAAATCAAAAATTCGGATCATCAGCTCAATGCATTCCCCACCTTTGCATCGGAACACCTGAATAAATTCCTGTGGGGCGAAGTGAAAGCCGCCATCGCCTATTCTGCCACCCTGCGTGCTCTGGGAAGTTTTGATCGTTTTCTGAATGAGTCCGGTTTAGACAAGGCGGCAAGAGATGTGAACACCCGTCATTTTGCCTCTCCCTTTCACTATGAACGCTCCACGGTCTATATCACCGCCGATGCCACCGACCCGGATGACGAAGCGCATGAGCAGTTGACCGCGAACGTTCTTTCCGGCGCGGTCAAAAAAGGATCAAGGGGCGTGCTGGCTCTGTTTACCAGCGCAAAGAAGATGCAGCGGGTGTGGGATATGCTTGAACTGGATGACACCCTGTCCGGTGCGATTCTGACGCAGGGGGAGATGTCCAAACGAAGCCTTATCGCCCGGCATAAGCAAGCCATTGATGCGGATCGCACAAGCGTAATTCTGGGTCTGGCCTCGTTTGCCGAGGGAATTGATCTGCCGGGTGATTATTGTACGACGGTGCTTATTCCCCGCATACCCTTCGCGGTACCATCCACGCCCATGGAGCAGGCCAGGCTGGAGTGGATCAATCAATCCGGCGGTCATTCATTCAGGGATTATGTATTGCCCATGGCATCCATACATTTCACCCAGATGGCGGGACGCCTCATCCGGACGGAAAACGACGCAGGAAAGATCATTGTGCTTGACCCCAGAATCTGCACGAAGTCTTACGGCCATCTATTACTGGAGAATCTTCCCGGATTCAAAGTGCGGCGATTCCCATCCGAGTCATTCAAATAGTGATGTGGCCTGGACAGGAAGGATATTTCCCTGAAATAGCCGCTTGCCATAGTGAACGAACGT
>CAZJRL010000109.1:0-4631 GCA_964548425.1 uncultured Zetaproteobacteria bacterium
CTTCCTCACTGGTTGTCGGTACTGGATTTTATTCTTTTCATGCTGGTATTCGGATTCGCGGCGGTGTGGGTTTACTGGCCGATGGTGATTCTTGAGAGGCGTGGAAAGGAGCGGACCAGACAGGGCCGGATGGTTGAAACGGTTATGGCGCAACTGCCATTGCGTTCCCTGAAAGTATTCATTATAGCCGGGGTGTGCTATGCCTCTTACCTGTTACTCATATCGTTGGGGATTGCGGCGGCATCAGGCAGCACCATTCTGACACCACACACGATTATTTCCCTGGTGATGCCCGCTTATTTTGGGATGGCGGTTCTCATCCCGTCCATTGCCTTTGCCACGACCATCCGGCATGAGCTTGACCTGCGGCTTACCCTCGGGCCCAGGGAGATGCTTCCGATAGACATGAAGGAGTTACACTCCCTGCATTATTTTACGGATTCTTCCAGACGACCCTGGCTGGTTTTTTTTGTAACAGGTTTGGTGCCCACCAGCCTTCTGGCTATCCAGGCATGGATGGTGGCTGAATCCAGTCAACCTGTGGAACAGTATTTTATTGCTGCGCAGGGCCTGGTGCTGTTTGTGATCCATATTCTGGCCAGCACTTATCTTATTTTCCTTGTTAGCCGATCTCTTAAACTGGTGATTACCGAGCTTGCCAAGGGTCTGGAGTTTATGCGTCAGGGAAATTTTGCGGGCCGTGTGCCGATTCTTGTGGATGATGATCTGGGAGAACTGGCCAAGGGACTGAATACTGCCCTGCATGGTTTGCAGGAGCGGGAAGACCTGAAAGATTCGTTAAAAATTGCAACGGAAATTCAGCAGGGATTGCTGCCGGATACACCGCCCGATGTCCCCGAATACGTCTTCTCCGCTTTCGAGCAGAGCTGTTATTCTGTGGGTGGGGATTATTATGACTTTATTACGCTTCCTGATGGTCGTATATGGCTGGTGATTGCCGATGTCGCGGGAAAGGGCTATCCGGCGGCGTTGACTGTAGCCAATCTGCAAGCGATGTTACATGTGTTGGCAGCTGAAAATGTTCCCTTTGACAAGGCTGTGGATTATATCAACAAGGCACTGTGTCAGACCCTTGCGGGAGGACGGTTTGTCACCCTGTTTATGGCTAAATTACAGCCACAAAGCCATTCCCTGCTATGGTTGAATGCCGGACATGTGCCACCAATGCTGGTGACGGAATCGGGTGTGGAGCGTTTGCATGCTTCCACGCCTCCGCTGGGCATGATGCCGAAGATTACAATTGAACCGCAAAGGATTGAGCTGCGGGCGGGAGATCGGTTGTTTGCCTATACGGACGGGGTTACCGAGACGCATAGTGCAAAGGGAAATGGCATGGACGGTGAAATGTTTGGTGATCAGCGTTTGGCGGACTGGCTGATTGCCCATCGGCATTCTGCACCCGGGGATTTGCCCGGGCAGTTGCTTAAAACGCTGAAACTGTTTGGGCAGGGTGCCCAGGAAGATGATATTACACTGTTATGCTTGCAGCGGGAGGAGATATGAGTCAATCAAATCAGCAGGAACACAAGAACTATCGAACCGAACGCGATTCGATGGGTGAGATGCAGGTGCCGGTTGATGCGATGTACGGCGCTTCCACGGCCAGGGCCGTGGAAAATTTTCCGGTATCCGGCTTGCGTTTTCCGCGCGAATTCATCAAGTCGCTGGGTCAGATTAAACGTGCCGCGGCCGAGGTCAACGAGACACTGGGAAAACTGGATAGCCGGCATGCCAAATTGATCCGGCATGCGGCGGAGGAACTGGCGGAAGGACAGTGGGACGATCAAATGGTGGTTGATATTTTCCAGACCGGTTCCGGCACTTCCACAAACATGAATGCCAATGAGGTGATTGCGCATCGCTGTACGCAACTGGATAGTGCAGTGCCAGTACATCCAAATGATCATGTGAATATGGGGCAGTCATCGAATGATGTAATTCCGACAGCGATCCATGTTGCCGCCGCTGATCTTCTGGCGCATGAACTACTGCCCGCTTTGCAACACCTGCATGCCGAACTTGTCGAAAAATCAATGGAAACCCGCGATACGGTCAAGATCGGTCGCACGCATTTGATGGATGCGACTCCGATTACGCTCGGTCAGGAGATTTCCGGCTGGGCGCGACAGGTGAAACTTGGAATTGTGCGGCTGGAGACGACCATGCCCCGTCTTGCAGAGCTTGCCATCGGCGGTACGGCAGTTGGCACGGGACTGAATACACATCCTGAATTCGGTGTACGTATGGCAAAGACATTGTCTTCTTCCTGTGGCATTGAGTTTACCGAAGCGGTAAATCATTTCGAGGCGCAGGCAGCGCAGGATGCAACTGTGGAGCTGTCCGGCGCACTGAAAACACTGGCAGTGTCGCTGTTCAAGATTGCCAATGATGTGCGCTTACTCAATGCCGGTCCGCGCTGTGGCATTGGTGAAATCACAGTACCAGCCGTACAGCCCGGTTCTTCGATTATGCCCGGAAAGGTCAATCCGGTGATTGCCGAATCGTTAGCCCAGGTTGCGGTACATGTCATTGGCAATGATGCTGCGATTACCTTTGGCGGCGCTTCCGGCTTGCTCGATCTGAACGTGATGCTACCGGTCATGGCACATAATCTTCTTGAATCCGAGCGGCTGCTGGCTAATGCGGTAACAATGATTGCCGACAAGTGCATCGCTGGTCTGGTGGCAAACCGCGAGAAATGCGCCGAGCAGATCGAATGGAGTATGAGTATGGTAACGTCGCTGGCTCCAAAAATCGGCTATAACAAGGCGGCAAAAATTGCCAAACAGGCGTTGGCCGAAGGTAAGACGGTGCGAGCGTTATGTATGGAGCGGGGTGTTTTGCCGGAGGATGAGCTGAAAGCACTGCTTGATCCACAAGCTATGCTGAAACCCGGATAATACATTTTATACGGGGTTAAAAAGTTTGCGTAAACGGGCTGTAATGCCCTTCTCATCCAGCGCAAGATCACGCAGTACTTCGGCCTGTGTTCCATGAGCCGGGAAGGCATCCGGCATGCCCATGCTGGCAAAGGGTCCATGCCAGCCATGTGCCAGTGCCAATGTCGCGATGGCTTCACCGATCCCCCCCTTTTCCGCGCCTTCTTCGACCACCAGTAGTGGTTTGTTTTTCTTAAGGTGTGCCAGAATACATGCTGTATCCAGCGGTTTGATAAAGCGAAGATTAAGCAGAGTCAGATCTTTACCATCTTTCTGATGTAGCGATTCTACAGCCGCCATTGCATCATGGACTCGGTTGCCTACAGCCACAACAAGACCATCTTTTCCTTTTTTCAGTACCTCTGCCTTACCCATCTCCAGTTGTTTTATGATTCCCGTTTCAACGCCAAAACCACAGCCGCGCGGGTAACGAATAGCGCTCGGACCATTGATTTCGATGGCTGTCGCCAGCATGTTTGCCAGTTCAGCCTCATCCTTGGGCGCCATGACTGTGATATTGGGTATACAACGTAAAAAAGCCATATCAAACGTTCCGGAATGCGTTGCCCCATCGGCGCCTACCACGCCGGCCCGGTCCATGCAGAATACGACGGGAAGATTCTGAATACAGATATCATGAATAATCTGATCGTAAGCTCGTTGCATAAAGGTCGAATAAATAGCCACGACAGGCCGCAAGCCTTCCACAGCCAAACCGCCCGCGAATGTTACAGCATGTTGTTCGGCAATGCCGACATCAAAGAAGCGATCAGGATGATGTCTGGCAAAACGGGACAGACCGGTGCCTCCCGGCATAGCCGCGGTAATAGCTACAATTCGGTCGTTATGGTCGGCCAGATCGGTCAGCGTGTCGGAAAATACCTGCGTATAGGTGGGCGGTTGTCCCTTTGCCTTGATTGGCTCACCCGTTTCCATGTTGTATGGCCCCAGGCCATGCCATGTTTCCGGATCTTCCTCCGCCGGAGCAAAGCCCAGGCCTTTCCGGGTAACAATGTGCAGCAGGACAGGCCCATCCAGATGTTTGCAATTCTCCAGCGTGGGTAACAGATGATTGAAATCATGGCCGTCAATGGGGCCGACATAACGAAATCCCATTTCTTCAAATAATGTACCGGGCATCACCATGCCCTTGACATGCTCTTCCAGCCGTTTGGCGGCTTCCAGGGCGGTCGGCACTTTTTCCAGCACCTTGCGCGTGGCATCCCGTACGTTGGTGTATGTCTTACCGGAAATCAGGCGGGCAAGATAGGCGGACATCGACCCCACATTGGGTGCAATGGACATTTCATTATCGTTGAGGATGACCAATAGCCGATTCTTGCTTCCGCCGGCATTATTCAAACCCTCGAAAGCCATACCGCCGGTCAATGCACCATCACCAATGACAGCAATGATATGCTTATCCTCTCCATGCATATCACGCCCTGCCGCCATGCCGAAAGCCGCAGAAATCGAAGTGCAGGCATGCCCGGCTCCAAAGGGGTCATGCTCGGACTCAGTACGTTTGGTAAATCCGGATAATCCGCCACGTTGCCGTATCGTTGGCATCCGTTCCAGGCGGCCGGTCAGCATTTTATGAGGATATGCCTGATGCCCTACGTCCCAGACCATACGGTCACGGGGTGAATCAAACAGCCGGTGCAGGGCAAT
>CAZJRL010000110.1:0-4620 GCA_964548425.1 uncultured Zetaproteobacteria bacterium
CGCAATTGCGTCATGTTTTCCTGTGTCGTGGAAAAGGTGTCCGCGGGCAGGTTTACAGCATCAAAGGCCAGGCGCGGGTCGGGCAATGTTCCTACCTGTGGCGGGATTTCCGCCATGGCCGCGGCCTGTTTGCCCGCTGCGGCCAGCGCGGGGTTGTTTTGCAGGGCCATCTGTTCGGCCTTTGGAAGATTTAATGTGTTGATGCCGGATGCTGCTGCAAATATAGGTATGAGCAACAGCATGGCGCTGGTCAATAATCGTATGTACAACTTTTCCTCCTGTTTTTCTTAAATCCTAATCCAATAAAACCGGAACCAAACAAGCTATGCACCACAGAGGACACAGAGAGCACGGAGAAGATCGAATGAGAGAATAAAGCAACAAGGATCCATGCCCCGATTTTTGCGCCCATGAATGGGCGCTCTGATGACTTCGTAAGAAGTCATCAAATGTCAGAGGAGTTTAATTACAGTCGGATACGAAGTGTTTTGTGATAAATAAGGGAGGTGCTTCGGGGAGGAGCATTGGAAACGATGAGCAGGGGCTGTTCCTGCTCGAATACTTTGTCAGCCTGATGCAGCAGGACTGGCAGGACAGCAATAAGAGTCCATGTAGCCTGCACATCGTTGATCTGATTTGAGAAGGTGCTGAAATCAGGTGTTGTACAATGTGCATGTTCCGGCACGTCCTGTCCGGCAGGCATGGGCATATCCATGCTGCATTGTATGTCTAGGGCCGTAGGCGCCGTGGCCGGCGCCGCATGCACCGATGGAATGGCACAGAAGCTTACCGCGATGAGTTGCACAGTGAACACAGCTAAAATAGCCAGTCCACCTTTACGATAACGCCTCATGAAACGATGCATGACCGCACCATAAACACACAAACATTAAAATTCAATGAATGACATTTGCCTGAATGCATATTTATCCCCCCTTCCGTCGCCAGATACTGGCCAGCAGCGGGCCACTGACATTGTGCCAGATGCTGAATATGGCGCCGGGCAGGGCGGCCAGTGCACCGAAATGAGTGACGGCCAAAGCTACGGCGAGGCCGGAATTTTGCATACCGACTTCAATGGCTACGGTACGCCTGCGTTGTACGTTCTGTCCGGCATGCTTTGCCCCCAGATAACCAAGGCACAAGCCTGTTGCATTGAGCAGGATCACGACCAGTAAAACAGATGCTCCGGCGGTGGCAAGCTGCGTATGATCCAGACCGGTGATGACGCCTACGATCCAGGCAATAATCAACATGGAAAACAGGGGAAACACATCTTGCAGGACTCGTTCTCCGGGAGTCCAGAAGGCACGAACGGCAACGCCAATCAATAGCGGTGCGAGCACAATTTTAATCACGGTGAGAAACAGGGGCAGGGGTTCGATGGGCAGCCATGCCGAGGCTAGCAGCCATATCCATAGTGGCGTAAACAGGGGCGCTAACAAGGTGGAAGCTGTAGTCATGGCAACAGACAGGGCGACGTCGCCGCGCGCAAGGTAGGCTACGACATTGGATGCCGTCCCTCCGGGCGCCGCACCGACCAGAATTAATCCGATGGCCAGTTCATGCGGTAAGGAGAAGAGCAGTGCCAGCAGCCACGCGGTAAGCGGCATGACGAGAAATTGAAGGCAAACGCCGATAATGACGGGCCGTCCGGCAGTTTTCAGCGTTGCAAGGTCGGCAGGCCTGAGTGTCAGGCCCATACCCAGCATCACGGCAGCCAGCATTTCCGGTATCCAGCTTTTACCGACGGCAGCGGTTTCGGGAAATGAATAACCCCACCATGCCCCCAGCAATACCCAGATGACAAATCCATCCTGCAACATGTTGGCACGGCGTGGCGGATATTTTTGATGTACAGGGGTATCAGGCAAATTAAAGCTCTGTCATTGCGGGTGAAACGCGACAATCTCGACCGTTAACTTTGGGAGCATCAGACATGACGCAATAATTCGCTGGCCTTTTTCCCCAGTGCGCGCCGATGTAGCAATAATTTTAAGTGGCTCCCGCCGTGCGTGCGCCATAGATGTGCTCCCCGGATGCCGGCCAACAGTAATGCACGAACCTTGTTGGTGTTGCCGCTGTGACGCAGATAATCGGATTTGCCACGTACGATAATACGGGGTTTCATGGTACTGATGGTTTCTCCATATAGGTCTGCAATGGCGGCAATAACATTATCATGCATGGGACCCTTGAAATATTCAGATTGTTTCTCGATACGCTGCATACCCTCAGCCAGTTGTTTCAGCATGGCTGAATTACGGGCAAGTTTACGCTCCAGTGTCATCATGGCTGCTGTGTAAGCCATCAATTCTTTGGTTCGTTTAACATCCTTGCCCATATTTTTTCCCTGTAATAAACGGGATAGCATAATTAGTCCGGTGCGCAGTTTTTCGATGCCACCGTACATTGGTTCAGGCGTGGTTCCGGAGGGAGAGAAGATGCTGGATATACAGGTTTCGATTTCTACGGCATCGGCCACACCCCTGCGGGCAATGCCGCTTACAAGATGGGCGCATTGCACCATCGCGGCCAGAGCGAGGACCCGATGATACAGGGCGTCGTGATGGTTATGTTGTGGCATGGGCGTATTGTGGCATGAGGTGATAGTTCGAGCCAGTTGTTGAAGGCCCGAAGCGATCCCGCCTTCGCGGGACTTCGTCATTACGGTGATTCATGAATGGCTCAGGTTAACACTGGATTGCCACTCTTTGTCCCGAAGGTTAGTAATTAGGTTTGTGGAAAATGGAAATGAGGTATTTGACGGCTGGTCTGTAACGATGGGCGATGATGAAAAGGATATACTTAATAAATTCTAAATGTCGAATGTAACCTGCACTATTGATATAAATCCGCACCGAGTGCCTTGAGTCCGGCGCGGGCGCAGGCTTCATCCAGATGTGCGCCGGGTGCGCCGCCCACGCCGATGCCGCCGACAATGGTACCGTCTATTTTAATGGGGAAACCACCACCCAGAAGAAGAATGGAGTCGTTCATGTCACCCAGGGCATGTAAATCCGGGTGTTTGCTGACCAGTTCGGCAAATGCTTGTGTCGGCCTGCCCATGCTGGCGGCGGTGTAGGCCTTACGACGGCTGCTGTCGATGGTGTGGGCGCCCGCAGCATCGCCGCGCAATTGCGCCTGAATAACACCGGAATGGTCTACAATGGTCGCGCTGACCCTGTAGCCGTTCTTTCTGCATGCGATGACGGCAGCGAGGACGGCCTGATTGGCTGCTGTGCCGGATAAGGCTTTCTGTGTTATAAGTGGTGCGCCCTGACAGTCCAGGGGCAAGAAGATGATCGAGAAAACGACTGTGAGTGCCGACGTGAGTTTCATATATTTACTTTCCATACCGTATTATTGCAGAAACTCCAGCACCCGATCCAGTCCACCTCCGTCAATTGTACAGGCCGCCTGCGCGGCCACCACGGGTTTGGCGTGGAATGCAATACCGAAGCCTGCCGCGACAATCATGGGTAAATCATTCGCTCCGTCCCCTACGGCAACCGTCTGGCTCACAGGGATATTCCACGCTGCCGCTTGTGATAGCAGTGCGTTCTTTTTGGCCCGGGCATCGACAATATCGCCGATGATACCGCCGGTGAGTTTACCATGGCGGATATCCAGCACATTGGACAGGGTGAAATCCAGATTCAGCCGTTTTTCGAGTTTATCGGTAAACCAGGTGAAGCCACCGGAGACCAGCCCCACCTTCCATCCATGCTTTTTGAGCGTTTCAATCAGGCGATCAGCGCCATCGGTAAGATTGATGTATTTGTCATAGACCTGATCCAGCACTTCCGCATCCAGTCCGGCCAACAATTGCACGCGTTCGGTCAGTGATGCGGCGAAATCCAGTTCGCCGCGCATGGCACGCTCGGTGATGGCGGCCACCTGCGGTTTGATGCCCAGAAAAGCGGCAATTTCATCAATGCACTCACACTGGATCAGGGTGGAATCCATATCCATGAACAGCAGGCCGGGTTCGGTGAGCGTGGGGCGTGAATGCATGGCTCGCATGCTGCCAAGCTTGATGAACAATCAAAAGCGTTTTACCGCAGGGGACGCAGAGGACGCAAAGTAAAAGTAGAAAATATTACTAAAACTCATCAATTCATGGATGAGCAGGGACAGGCTGAAAGCCCTTGATCCCGATGTTTTCCTCTGTGTCCTCTGCGTCCCCCGCGGTGAAAAATCAGGTTTGGATCAGTTCATCGAGGAAATCGATACATGCTTTCAGCCGTTGATGTTGATCCAGGGAGATGTTGAGCAGGGTCAGGTTGCCGTCGGGCGTCAGGCGGAAGCGGTGCGGTTCGCTCTGTACGCGCATCAACAGTTGCGCCGGGTCAATCCTGGATTCAGCAGTAAAGTGAAAGCGGAGTCCCTGGTTGTCTGCTTTGATAGCGGATAACGACAGTGTCCGGGCGCGCCAGCGGATACGTGCCGATTCAAGCGCAATGCGGGCTTCAATCGGCATCGGACCGAAGCGGTCAATCATTTCCTCGAACAGCAGATGAGCCTGTGCATCCGAGCTTACATCGGAAATGCGGCGGTACAGTGCCAGCCGCTCTCCGGCCTGCGGAATATAGTCCGGTGGCAGGATGGCATTGATGC
>CAZJRL010000111.1:0-4598 GCA_964548425.1 uncultured Zetaproteobacteria bacterium
GTTACATCACCTCCGCCGCATATGCAGCAAGCCGTGAGCGTTCGCTGGCCTTGAGTGTGACATGGCCTGCATATGGCCACTGCGCAAAACGTGTTACAGCCATGGAAAGACCATTGCTGTGTGCCGTCAGATAGGGCGTATCAATTTGTGCGTTATTGCCGAGAATGATGATTTTTGAGTTTTCGCCTATACGCGTCACCAGCGTTTTCATCTGGTGTGGCGTCAGGTTCTGCGCTTCATCCACAATGAGCCATGTGCGTGTAAAGGTGCGACCGCGGGCGAATGACAACGATGAAATCTCAATGCTGTACTGTGACAGGTCGCCCAGTCCCTGAAAATCGTCTTCCAGAAGCAAAGTCAGATTATCCGAGACCGCACCCATCCATGGTTCCAGTTTTTCCCTTTCAGTTCCGGGCAAATAACCAATATCCTGTCCCATCGGTACAGTCGCCCGCGTCACAATAATACGATCGTATAAATCAAGATCGAGCGTTTGATGCAATCCGCATGCCAGCGCCAGTAGTGTTTTACCGCTGCCTGCCCGGCCCAACAGGCTTACCAAATCCAGTTCCGGATCCATCAGCAGATTCATCGCCATATTCTGCTCTGTATTTTTAGCCTGAATACCCCAGACAGCGTGACGTTCGCTGCGGTAGGAATGAATATCGTGCAGTTGCAAATGGCTATCTTCTTCGACCCGGGTACAGCGCAGCGTCTGTTTTTTTTTATCAGGCAGTATGACGAAACCGTTCACACAGGGGCGGATAATATCTCCCGGCCATTGTAGGCGATAATGGCTGCCCTCGGGGCCATCCTTTGCTTCCATGCCCTCTGCCATGGCGCCCCATGCATCCTCACTCAGGATTGTGTACCCCAGAGGTAAAACATCCATATCCTCAACAACCTGATCGGAACGATAATCCTCTGTTACCAGTCCCAGTGCCCGAGCCTTGATACGAAGATTAATATCTTTGGAAACAAGGACGACTTCCCGATCCTCATATTTCTTCTGTAAGGACATGGTGACAGCAATAATGCGATTGTCGCCACTCCCCTTTGCCAGGGACTCCGGCAAAATATCCAGCGCCCGATGATTAAGTTCGAAGAACAGAGAGCCGCCTCCCGGCAACGGGCATCCCTGTTCCAGGTCGCTACATCCATCACTGAGTTCGTCCAGTTGACGGGATACTTCACGTACGTTCCGTGCCAACTCATCAAATCCACGTTTAACCTTGTCCATCTCTTCAAGCACGGCAATGGGAAGCACGACATCATGCTCATCAAACTGACTGAGTGCACGCGGGTCGTGAATCAGGACATTGGTATCAAGCACATAAATTTTTTTCTGATTTTTGGGGGTCAACGCTGTTTCTCCATGTGCCTGCAGCTATCATCCGACTTGTCCGCGGCGCAAATTAGCGATGTAGTCTACCTGTGAAGAGGGCACCTGACAAAATCAATCGCCGTATTCTTGACACCAAGAGGGCGATTGGCATTATTCGCCACCCTCAAGCGGGAATAGCTCAGTTGGTAGAGCGCAACCTTGCCAAGGTTGAGGTCGCCGGTTCGAACCCGGTTTCCCGCTCCAGCTTAGGAAGTTATGAACCACTCATCGCTTCCCTATGGGCCACAAGGCCCTTTTTCTTTATACCTGGATCTTGCAAGTGATTGTGCTATGCATGTGCAATCACTTGCAGGATCCAGGTTATACGCATCATGCTACGGCAGGGTAGCCAAGTGGTAAGGCAGAGGTCTGCAAAACCTTTATTCGCGGGTTCGATTCCCGCCCCTGCCTCCATATTAGCATTTCACACCATCCGACAACGTCCATATGGCAAAGGAATTTCTATCGGATGCAAAGATACGGGCGGCCAAGGTTCCGGACGGGCAAAAGCTTTTGAAGCTGACTGACGGCGGCAGGCCTCTCTGACGTAATAAACGACCCCGCAGCAAGCAGCGGGGAATTAACCCTAAGAGATTCAAGAAACCTGAACGGCGGAACTTTGCATATATCACAGACCCGAAAAAGGCAGGGGAACTGCTACGCGCCATTGATGGATACTCCGGCACGTTCGCGGAATTTATACGCTCTTTGCAAAGCTGATAGACCGCGTCAGGCCTGGATGACTTGCTCTATATGAAAGACTTGGCATGATGCACTGCAAATGGTGCATACTGGCCGGGATGGTGGAACTGGTAGACACACGGGACTTAAAATCCCGAGGACATTGCGTCCGTGCGGGTTCGACTCCCGCTCCCGGTACCAGACAGCGCAGGGAGGAAGATGATGCGTGACGGGATGTTTATGCGGCTATATCTGGCCGAATCGGACCGGATGAATGGTCAACCTGCCATGCAGGCAGTGCTTGAGTTATGCCGCAACGCAGGGCTACAGGGCGTAACCGTCATGCGTGGCATTGAAGGCATGGGCCTGCATGCCGTGCACACCAGCGCTTTCCTTTCCTTGTCCAGTGACTTGCCTCTGGTTGTTGAGGCTATTGATACGCCGGAACACATTAAACAGGCCGTAGAAATACTACGGCCACATCTGGGCAATCGTTTGTTGGCGGTATGGCCGGTATCGCTCATGCGTGCTGCCGAGGAGGAAGAATGATGCGCGAAATCATCAAAGCTGTTCCGCTATTCTCTGAATTTAATGATATTGAAATTGACGCGATTGCCGCACTGGTGTCAACACAGAAATACCCCAGGAAAATGCTCATCGTGCAGGAAGGTGAAATGGGCAATTCCATGTTCATCATTCTCAGAGGTTCAGTCAAGGTATCTTCCTATACCCCTGATGGCCGTGAAGTCGTCCTGTGCGTGCTCAGAAAGGGCTCTTTTTTCGGTGAAATGGCCCTACTGGATGCCGAACCCCGTTCGGCGACTGTGTCTACGATGGAAGATACTGAATTGGGACATATACGCCACAATGATTTTGAACGCCTCATGCTGCAAATGCCGCAATTGACCCGCAAGATATTAACCGAAATGGTGAGCAGATTGCGGCGAACCAGTTCCGTATTCGGACGTATCAGCAGCATGGATGTACCACAGCGATTGTACCACTACATACGTGATTATTGTCTTCACTTCGGCTCCCCTGACATCAATGGGGATGTCGAGGTCAAGCTGCAAACCCATCAACTGCTTGCGGATCAATTATCCACCAGCAGGGAGACCATCTCCCGTGCTATCAGCGCATTAAAAAAAGAAGATATTATCACTCCGCTGGAAGGCCGCGGCCGGGTCAGGGTTGATATGCATACGCTTGAAACATTGCTACAGGATATGCAGTAAATCACTTTGAAATGTGGTTACTTTGAAATAAACGCCGCGCCACCCATATAGGCCTGTAAAACCTTCGGCACTCTTACGGAACCATCCGCCTGCCATCCATTCTCCAGAATAGCTGCCAGACAACGACCGATAGCAACGCCTGAGCCATTCAATGTCGCTACAGGCTGTGGCTTACCGCGTTCATCACGATAGCGAATACCGGCCCGCCGACCCTGAAACTGTCCAAATGAAGAGCAGGATGAAATCTCACGGTACGTGCTCTGGCTCGGAAACCAAACCTCCAGATCGTAGGTTTTCTGCGCGGAAAACCCCAGATCCCCGGCACACAGTTCTACCACCCGATAGGGCAATTCCAGCGCCTGCAGTACAGCCTCGGCATGCCCTGTCAGCTCTTCCAGCCCAGAGAGGGCATTCTCCAGGCAGACGAACTGCACCAGTTCCACCTTGTCAAACTGGTGCTGACGAATCATCCCGCGCACATCGCGGCCTGCGGAACCGGCCTCGCGGCGAAAACAGGGGGTATAGGCGCAGTGGCGGATCGGCAAGGTATCAGCGCCAAGAATGGTATCCTGATACAGATTCGTTACCGGCACCTCGGCTGTAGGAATCAGAAACGCATCCTCTCCCTCAAGTTTGTACAGGTCATCCGCGAATTTGGGCAGTTGACCCGTTCCGGTCATTGTTTTTCGATTGACAATTGCCGGCACCCATACTTCTTCGTAAGCATGACAATCCACATGCATGTCCAGCATGAACTGCATCAAGGCCCGTTCCAGACGCGATCCCATGCCGCGTAAAACAGTGAAACGGCTGCCGGAAATCGTAGTTCCGGCTTCAAAATCAAGAATTCCTAATGCAACACCAATCTCCCAATGCGGCGGAACCTCATCCTGCCGGGGATCCCCCCGGCGGCGCAGTTCAATGTTATCCTCTTCGCCATTCCCGTCCGGCACCGACGCATGTGGAGGATTCGGGATTTCCATCAATATGGCAGTAAAAGCTTCTTCAGCCTGCCTGGCCTCGGCATCCAGTGCTTTGGATTGTCTGGCCACTGCTTGCATTGCCGTCATTTCTTCAGATGTGTCTTCACCTTTTGATTTCTTCTGTCCAATCAGTCTCGACACACGGTTGCGTTCAGCCAGCAAGGCCTCCAGCCCGGTTTTTAATTCACGCTGCCGGACATCAAGCTCCCGCGCCCTTCCCCACGGGCTACCCGCTTCAGTCACATGGGAACCACGCCGCGCAAGCTGCGACTGCATTTCGTCAAACGATTTTCGGAACTCCCGGCGATCAATCAT
>CAZJRL010000112.1:0-4594 GCA_964548425.1 uncultured Zetaproteobacteria bacterium
TTTAATATCTCTCTTAATATCATGCTCCCAGAAACGAATTACTATCCACCCTTGGCCCGTCAACGCCTTGGAAACAACTCTATCCCGATCTACATTTGCTCGAATTTTTGATTCCCAAAAAGATTCGTTGGTTTGAGGAAGCTGGCCATGCTCAGGGCATCCATGCCAGAAACACCCATCAACAAATATAGCCACCTTGGCTAAATTGAAAACAATATCAGGTTTCCCAATCAGCTTTGACTTAAGTCTGTATCTCAGCCCCGAACTCCAAAGTGCTTTTCTAAGCAATAATTCAATAGATGTATTCTTGTTTTTCACCCTACCCATGCATCGCCTTCGTTGATCCGGCGTAAGCACATCGACCACTTACGCGGCCTTCCTCAGCATCCCCTTATTCAAGGCAGCTTTGACCTCTTGAGCAATTGCGGAAGCAAGAGGCGGCGGAACCGCATTTCCAATTTGACGAGCAATCTCTACTTTAGATCCTGTAAATAAAAAGTTATCAGGGAATCCCATTAAACGAGCCGCTTCACGATGGGTAATGGGGCGGTGCTTTTCAGGGTGAAGGTAACGCCCTTTTTCCGGTTTAAAAAACTCCGTTCGGATAGTTACTGACGGCCTGTCCCACCATAGACGACCAAACAAATCTGTCCCGCCTGATACCTTCCTAATCCAGCAAGCAGGTGTTATTTCCGGAGCATTCTTCTGAAGGTCGAAGCGATTGCCTCCTGGGGGAACGGCTCTATACCTTGCAAGACTCTTAGCCGTTGGCGTTCGCCCAAAATGAAGATCAAAGGGAGGTTCGCAATATCGTAATTCGGTCCCGACAGGATCAGGCAAATCACTGATAGCATCACGAACAGTTCGCCATTTTTTCAGACCATCTTTTACTGGAGTGGAAGAGTGTGTGGGGCTCGGCAGATCAGGCTCATTTACTTCGGTGGGTTTCCATCCGATTATAACCGCACGTTTTCTTGTTTGGGGTGCTCCAAAGTCCGCCGCATTAAGTTGAGTGTATTTAATTTGGAATCCCATATCCCTGACACGCTGCTTTATATCTTCGAACTCAGCAGACCGTAACAATCCGGGAACATTCTCCATGACAAATATTTTGGCATGCGATGCCTCCACAACATCCATGTATGGCTCCCACAAAACTCTGGCCGGTTTTGTCTTTCAGTCATAGTGCACCAGAATTGCCCGCTTGCTCAAAGGGGCATCTCAAAAGTAGCAGATGGATCAATAAAACGTCGCCCGTGTTTCCCGCGGAGCCTGATGACATTCATCGGAAAGGGTGATAGTGAGTCGGCTCATGATTTAACCCCATGGTGGAACCCAAACACCATTACGTCTGACATGCAAAGCAGGGATACTGCAAGGAGTGGATACATGGCAAACAGGACGATTAATCTCAATGCAAAGCTCTATCCTGGACTATTCATAAATCGCCGTGATGATCGCGCCGGGCCTTTGTTCGCAACGAATGCTTGCGATGAAGGGCGTAGCCATGCTTACGGACGCCTGAGCAAGGATTTGTTGCGGGCAAAGGAACAAGCGAGGGCGCGGCAGCATTTATGAATAGTCCAGGATATGACTATGTGCTGGATGTGGGGCTGCGCGAGCCGGAGATTCTTGCCCGGTTGCGTGAAGCCACGAAACAGGAGGAAATGTCCGTCATGCGCTCGGCGCCCGAGCAGGGACAGTTCATGGCCATGTTGCTCAAACTGACGGGGGCGAAACGGGTGCTGGAGGTTGGCGCCTATACGGGTTATGCCACGCTGTGGATGGCGCTGGCGTTACCGGAGGATGGCGGGATTGTGACCTGTGACGTTTCTGAACGCTGGACCTCGGTGGCTCGCAGGTTCTGGAAACAGGCAGGCGTTTCAGAACGGATACGGCTGGAACTGCGCCCGGCGCTGGAAACACTGGACGGGATGCTGGCCGACGGACAGGCGGATGCGTTCGATTTCGCTTTTATTGATGCGGACAAGGTGAATTACGATGCTTATTACGAAGCCTGCCTGAAGCTCATTCGTCCCGGCGGACTGATCTGTGTGGACAATACGCTCTGGGGCGGAAGTGTAATCGACCCGACTAAACACGATGCCGACACCGAGGCAATTCGAACCTTCAACCGGAAACTCAGGGATGATGATCGCATCGGGCTTTCCATGCTTCCCATTGCAGACGGCCTGACTTTGGCGCTGAAGCGTACAAGCACCCGCTGATTTTTAGGGACTATAACGCTCTTCTGCCGGACCTGATAACAAAGGGAGGGGACAAGCCCCTCCCTTTACGTTCTGTTTCCGCCTGCCTGTCGAAGTTTCAGCACAGGAATATCCCCTATGGATAAATCTTATTCCGAGATTCTTATATCCGGAAAGGCAATGCTCCAGACATGGAAGCCGCGGGGTGCATTCTTCACCTGCCGCTGCTCCCGCAACTGTCTGCTTACAGGACGATCAGAGTGAAAATATACCCGTCCATCAGGCGCCACGCGAGGAGCGCCATCCCGTGCCTTATCCTGTGTCAGCTGTATCAGGTTGCGTCCGTCAGGGTTGATCGCCCAGATATCCCAGTTGCTTTTACGGGCATTACGCATATCCACATGCGCCCGGTTGGATGTGAATACAATCCATTTCCCGTCCGCACTCCATGCGGACTGCACATCCACACTGCGTGCACTGGTGATTTGTACCAGTTCGGAGCCATCGGGGTGCATGCGGAACAGGTGCATGCTGCGTCCTACAGGCATGGAAAAGGCAATCCATTTTCCATTCGGAGAGAGTGACGGGTTAATGCCTTCACTCAACACCTGCGCGCTGCCATCGGCATGAATCCGCACGATGCTTGAATGGAATCCAGGAATGTTCCAGTTATTAAATCCGTCAGAGCGAGATCTGCGCTCCGCGGGCTGATTCGCCGCCGATGTCAGGCGAGCGGCAATGATCGTACCATCCGATAACAACAGCGGCTGGGTCAGGATGCCGCGCAGTTCGAGCAGGCGACTCAACATACCTTCACCGTCTGATATTTTTTTCCACAGACCAAGACCACCGGCACGCCCGGAAAGAAAATAGACATGGCCGGCATCCTGCCAGGCAATGGAATCATTCGCCCTGATATCATCGGTGACACGATTGGCAGGATCACCATTTTCCGCATAGCGGCGGGAAATCCATGTGTGTTTTCCTTTAGCGCTGCGCACCAGCAGGAAACGGCCATCGGGCGAGGGTTTCGGATACATTTCCGTTTCCCCCGGCTCAAGCGTCAATAGTTCGGCAGCATCCGCCAGCACGGCCTTTTTACCATTGGCGCCGCTTTCGACCACGGCCGGTTTCAGCCAGTCCAGAACCCCTTCCGCCATAGCCGAAGGGGTGATGGCCATAAGGCCCAGCATGATTAACATTGTTTTCTTCATTAAAAATCTCCCTGAATGTTGATTTCCCAGATATTCCAGTTGGATACGGTACGGGTTTGCGGTTTGGACGGGCTGCGATTGGAATGAAACAGCAGCGTGCGTTCATCCTTCCAGGCAGGGCTGCCGTCAAGAGCACTTATGGCATTGGTCAGGCGGGTCACTGTACCTGTGGAAAGGTTCAATGCATAGATGGACATCGTCAATACATCGCCTTTGCTGTCCCTGTTGGACGTAAAGGCGACATGGCTGCCATCCGGGCTCCATGCGGGTTCGAATTCGCCATAGGATGTGCTGGTCAGCTGCGTCAGATTCCTGCCATCTATGTCCTGCATCCAGATATCATAGTTTCCGTTGGTGTCGCGCACAAAAGCAACACGTTTGCCATCAGGAGAAATGACGCCATCCATGGCATTGGGGATCATGCTCAGCTGACTGGTGTTACGGTCAAAAATAAACAGCAAAGGATGACGGAATTTGCTGATGTTGCCGCTTTTGGTAGCCCGGTAACCCAGCTTGTGTTCAAAATTATTGGAACTGTAAAAGCGCCATGTCTGGCCAAGCAGTTCCATGTGTTTAGCCGCATCGCTGAACTGGGTGATGGCGCGTGATTGCAACACCTTTTCCAGCGTTGAGTCGAAACACCATACATGACCGTCAGCGGAGGCGTGCAAATTCATCGGCACAATGGCGCCACTGAACGTCCCCATGTTGGCAATGGCGACATGGCCATCCCCCTGTGCCTGCCGCATCCAGGCGGAAACAGGGCCCATGCGGTTGCTGACATAACCGATGCTGCCATCACGGATGGCGACCCCGAAGCGGATGGCTTCATTCAATTGCTCAGGCGTAATCTTTCGCCCTTCGTCTCCCGGCGTTTGAACAGATGTTTGCACCACGCTGAATTTACCGTGCTTGCGCTGGCTATATACCAGAAAATCCCCCGCAACAGACGGGTAAACGCTATCGGCATGACTGTCAGAAATTACAATTGAAACCGGAAACAAGGGTGCTGACTGCTTTTGCGCCAAGGCTGTCGAAGTTGACATCACACACAGAGTAAATACCAGAATAACACGAAATTTAATAGTCAAATGCAATATTACCTCCCAATAAAAGTATAATTAGAACAAGTCACTTGCAAAACCTCATAAGCGGTGCACGCTAAAATTAATG
>CAZJRL010000113.1:0-4558 GCA_964548425.1 uncultured Zetaproteobacteria bacterium
GAAACATTGATGCCTTCCACACCCAGATCCATGACAAAATCAAAGAATTCAGCCGCTTCCTCAGCACTTTCACCCTGGAAAAATGTACAGTTCACGGTTACCCGGAAACCTCTCGCCACCACCATCCTGATCACCCTGACGACCTGATCGAACACCCCTTGCTGACATACCGATGCATCATGTCGGGCACGATTGCCATCCAGATGGATGGAAAAGGTCAGGTATGGCGATGGCGTGTAATCATCCACTTTCTTTTCCAGCAACAGGGCATTGGTACACAGGTAGATATATTTTCGCCGCCGGATCATACCCCGGACAATCTGTGGCATCTCCTTATGAATGAGCGGTTCGCCACCGGCAATGGAAACGACCGGCGCCCCACATTCATCCACGGCTGCCAGGCATTCATCCACACCCAGGCGTTTATTCAGAATTTCATCAGGATAATCAATCTTGCCACAACCTGAGCAGGCCAGATTGCAACGGAACAATGGTTCCAGCATGAGTACCAGGGGATAGCGCTGTCTGCCACGCAAGCCCTGACGCACAATATAACTTCCCACCTGTACGACTTGCCGTAGGGGAATACCCATTGAAACTCCTTTCAAAACATCAGAAACCCTTCAAAAACAGGTTATAAAGCAGGATTATTCACGCATCATAGCACACACACGATTGTATTTCAGTTGGTCGAAGGTCCCGGCATCGCCTTACGTCCGACAATAACCACAACTTCCTCATGGAATTCCGTGTATGTAATAATCCCGAAAAAATATGCGACTATACGCGAGTCCCTGGCTAGACTAAGCTTGCGCAGGGATATACGCCTGTTTTTGCACCGGAAGCAAAAGGAGTAACCATTGCTTTTTATACCAGCCACCATGCGGATAGCGGGGAAGGAATAACCATGCGGGATAAACTGGATTTCAGGCTTTCCGGCATGGTGGACAAAACTGCCGGAACGCAGACCTTCGGTATTCCTCCCCGAAGTACGCGGAAAATCGACGAAACTCCTGAAATTATCGATGATGACGATGCCACATCCCTGAGCAAGGTTGTAGATCAGGCCACCCGTTCCCTGCTGACATTGCAACACAATCCGGGCTACTGGAGTTTTGAGCTGGAAGCGGATTGCACCATCCCTGCCGAATATATTCTGATGATGCATTTCATGGACGAAGTGAATGAATCCCTGCAAGCCAGGCTCGCCAATTATCTGCGCGCACATCAGGGCAGTAACGGGGGATGGCCGCTTTATCATGGCGGCAAGTCTGAAATCAGTTGCTCGGTCAAAGGTTATTATGCGTTGAAACTTGCCGGTGATTCCCCTGATGCTCGCCACATGCGTCACGCAAGGCAGTTTGTTCTGGAACAGGGAGGCGCCGCACGTTGCAATGTATTCACACGTATTGAACTGGCTAAATTCGGTCAGATACCCTGGCGTGGCGTGCCGTTTATGCCTGCTGAAATCATGCTGCTCCCCCGCTGGTTTCCCTTTCATATCAGCAAGATTTCATACTGGTCACGCACGGTAATGGTGCCGCTTCTCATCCTGTACACCCTGCGCGTACAGGCCGGCAATCCCGGCAACACGGGTATCCCGGAACTGTTTACTGTTCCGCCAGAAGAAGAAAAAAATTATTTTCCCGTCCGCTCACGGATCAATCATATGTTCCTGCTTGCGGAGCGTACCGTCCGCCTGCTTGAACCGTTGATTCCTGCATGGATACGGCGCAAGGCACTGAAAAAGACCGAGGCATGGATACTGGAGCGGCTTGGCGAAGGCGGCCTGGGAGCCATCTTCCCGGCCATGGTCAATGCCTGTGAAGCATTAAGTTATCTGGGTTATGCCACTGATCACCCCGTACGCAAACAGGCCAGGCAGGCGCTGAATGACCTGCTCATTGAAACCGGTGAAAATGCGTGGATTCAACCCTGCAACTCTCCGATATGGGATACTGCGATTGCCTGCCTTGCCCTACAGGAAACAGGATCAAAAAAAGCGCTGACCGCTTCATCCCGCGGACTGGACTGGCTGGTGCAACAACAGTTAAGAAATGCGCCGGGGGACTGGAGGGAAAGCCATCCGAACCTCGCCGGTGGCGGGTGGGCATTTCAGTTTGAAAACAGCTTCTATCCGGATCTGGATGATACAGGCATGGTGGCATGGGCTCTGGATCGTGCTGAAGACGAACGTTATGCGGAGGTTATCCTGCGCGCTATGGACTGGGCCTGTGGCATGCAGTCCGGGAATGGCGGTTTCGCCGCATTCGATTCGAACAACACCTACAGTTATCTCAATCATATCCCTTTCGCTGACCATGGCGCCCTGCTTGATCCCCCTACCAGTGATGTCAGCGCCCGTCTCCTCATTGTGCTGGGACGTCTCGCCCGGCAGGATATAAAATACCGGCCACATCTTGATGCATGCCTGGATTTCCTTCGTAACGAGCAGGAAGACAGCGGTGCATGGTTTGGCCGTTGGGGAACCAACTATATTTATGGTACATGGTCCGTCATTACCGGCCTGCTTCATGCCGGCATCAGTCGCAACGATTCCGTGATCCGGCGTGCCGTAAGCTGGCTGAAAAACATGCAACACCTGGACGGCGGCTGGGGCGAAAGTAACGATACCTATGAACATCCCGAAATAGCCGGGCAAGGCCAGGTCAGCACAGCCTTTCAGACAGCATGGGCGATGCTTGCCCTGATGGAAGCAGGTGAATGCAAAAGCTGCGAGGTACGGCGGGGCGTGCAATATCTGACTGAACATCAGCAAACTGACGGCCTGTGGCATGATTCCGGGTTCACTGCACCGGGATTTCCACGTGTATTTTATCTAAAATACCACGGCTACGACAAATACTTCCCGCTATGGGCGCTGGCCCGATATCGCAACCTCAGGTATTCAACCTGAAAAATCACTAACCTGGACTATTCATGAATCGCCGTGATGATCGCGCAGAGCCTTTGCCCGCAACGAATTCCGAGGAAAAAGTACGTAGCCGTGCATACGGACGACTGACGAGAGATTCGGTGCGGGTAAAGGAACAAGCGAGGGCGCGGCAGTATTTGTGAATAGTCCAGGCTAAATGACACAACTGGGTGTTGTCGCGGCGCTTCCTGCCGAGGCGAAATGTCTGGTCGGCTGGCCGAATCGCTATCGGAATATATCGCACACATTACCTGCCACAGCATCGAAACATATCGGAAAACCATTGCTATCCATATCCGGCATTGGCCCGCAGGCGGCGTGTACTGCAGCCACCATGCTTGTGGAACATGGTGCTGCCGCCCTTCTCAGCTGGGGATGTGCGGGCGCATTATCAAAAAACCTTGCCCCCGGTGACCTGCTGATTCCCCGGGCTGTTCTTGCTGAAAATGGTAAAATTCTCCATCCTGATTCAATATGGCGAAAACGACTGACGACTCAACTCTCTTCCACCCTGAAATGGCATGAAGATATGCTGGTGGAAAGCGGCAAGATGATATCCGGAATTGAGGAAAAACAGACAGTGGCGCATACCTCCGGTGCAATCGCCGTGGATATGGAGAGTGCTGCGATTGGCCGGGTTGCCAGGCAGGCCGGAATTCCATTCATGGTCATCCGGGCGGTTGCTGACAGTGCAGACGAGGCACTGCCTTCATGCATTGTAAAAATGACACCTGATAACAAACAACTTCAGACAAGGCACCTTCTCCCTGCATTAATCAGCCAGCCGGGGTTATGGCCAGCCATGATCCGCCTGGGGCTGCATTTCCGTACTGCCACACATACGTTGGGTATTGTGTCAAGGCAATCAGGCCCGTTATTCCATATCGTCTGAAATATCATTAGTCTTTTACCTGTGAAATCTAATGTACCAAAGACTGAATAATGCGTTAAAGCAATCCATGATATGGTGGTCCGGCTTTACCTGCCGCTGTGCCGGACGGGTGCTGATCATGTCCCTCCTGCTGACCGGTGGTTCGCTTTATTACACAGCCGGACACCTGGGTTTCAATACCAGCACCAATGATATGCTTTCCGCCGAACTTCCATTCCGTCAGACCTATCACATTTTTGAGAATGCCTTTCCCCAGTACCTGAATAATATTCTGGTGGTCATTGACGGAGAAACGCCGGAAACCGCGCGTGATGCCGCCAAACGTCTGGCAAAACATCTGCAGAAGCAACCGGCGCTGTTTACATCCGTCTATTTGCCGCGTGCCAACCGCTTTCTTGAAGAACATGCCCTGATGTTTCTGAAGCAGGACAAACTTGAGCGCATGAGCGAAGACCTCGCCAAAATTCAGCCTTTTCTTGGAAAACTCACCGGTGACCCCAGCCTGCGTGGACTATTTTCCATGCTGGCCAGCGCCGTAGATGCCGTAAAAGACGGTGATGACGTTGAAATCACACCGATTCTGATTCGGGTCCGTGAAGCCTTGCAGGCCAACATTGAACAGCGGCGTTACCGGCTTTCCTGGGAAGAAATGATGCAGGATGAAGGCAAGATTTCTGATCAGCGGCAGCAATTCATTCTGCTTCATCCAAACATGGATTTCGGCAAACTGC
>CAZJRL010000114.1:0-4448 GCA_964548425.1 uncultured Zetaproteobacteria bacterium
GAAATTGCCCGCCGTGTTCGCCAATGCCCCGCTCTTTTGTCTTCCCCTCAGCGAATAAACACCCCAGGCCATGCCGGATATAAGCATCAACGCGGCCCCGGCAGGAGAGGGTGCCGAAAGGCCGGGCAGCAACAGGTACACAAGCCCGGCTACGGCCATCACAATTCCCGTCCATTCCATGCCACCGGGGGCTTCGCCGGAGCGCAAGGCTCCGAACATCATGGTCATTTGTACCGCGCCGAACAGAATGAGCGCGCCGGTTCCAGCGCTCAGGCTCAGGTAAGCGAATGAAAAAGCGATGACGTAGAGGAACAGCATCGAGGCGGAGACCCAGTTGCCATGTTGCTTCCATGATATGGGTGTCCGGGAGATGGCCACGAGCGCAAACAGGGCAATAGCGCCGGAGGCCAGGCGGATGGCTGAAAAACTGGCTGCATCAATGCTCGATCCGCCCAGAGCCAGGCGGCAAAGTATGGAGTTGGCGGCAAAGGCCAACAGGGCTGCCGCTGTGTAGAGGGTGGTCCGTTTGTGACTATGAGCCATCAACAACATTCCTTACCGCAGAGTACACGAAGTTCCGCAAAGAGAGCTCAGTCAAGGTCAGCGCAGGCAGATATCATTTAATGGTTTTACTTTGCGAAACTTTGCGCCAAGGTGAATTGCGTTTGCGCAAGAGAGGGTGCCCTGGGGTAACTTTGCGGTGAAAATATTCTGGATAATTGATCTGTTAACACCGTTTTCCAGGATCGTTCTCAACGATGGCATTCATGCGCCGGATAATTTCCGGCAATACGTTCATACGGTAGCGATCCAGCCGCATGCGCAGCCTTGGCAGATGATAGTGTTCAGCACCATCGCTTTTCGGCCAGTGAAACACCTGCTCAATTCCTCCCTTGTCGAGTACATCGGAGAATTCCGCGTTGAGGCGGTCCAGCGCATCAGCTGAAAGCGGGCACAGAATCCGCAACAACACCCATTCACCAACATAGCGGAAGCTATGGTAGTTGGTATAAAAATCGGTAATGTGCCGAACCGCTGATTTAGCACTGTCCGTATGATAAAGGAAGTTGTGATCGTTGCTGCTAATGAGGTGGTCATCCGCCAGCCTGCGCATCCATGAATGCACCAGCGGCCCCCAGTAATCATCCCCCGGCGCTTCCAGCAGAATCACCGGAATGGGGGGCGTTCTGCCCGTCTGTAGCAGTGTCAGTGTCTCAAAGGCCTCATCGAGCGTGCCGAAACCGCCAGGCGCCAGAATGACAGCATCGCTTTCCTTGAGGAAAAACAGTTTGCGGGTGAAAAAATACTTGCAGTAGAAATGGCGTGGAGAGCCATCCACTACAGGGTTGGGAAACTGCTCCATGGGCAGATTGATGTTAATACCAAAAGACTGCGCTTCACCGGCGCCTTCATTGGCGGCCTGCATGATGCCGCCGCCACCGCCGGTAATCACCATCATGCCGCTTTCACGAATGAAGCTGGCGCATTCCCTGACCTGTATATATTGCGGATGCTCAGGGGGAGTGCGGGCTGAACCGAATATACACACCTTGCGCACTGCTTTGTAAGAGGCAAACACATTCAGGCCCTTGCGTATTTCCTGAATGATGCTGGATATCATTTTCAGGTCAGCCGTACTCTGATGATCGCCCAGTAGTTGCATGATCTCCATAATAATGGCGCGCTTGTATGGATTATCATGCTGAAATGCATCCAGCAGCCCGGATACATGTTTCCGGATTGGCGCCGGGAGTTCAGAAATATTATGACTTTCCGTCAATGGGGGGCCTGAATAACAATATCAATGCGACGGTTCATGGCCCGGCCCTTGTCGTAGTCATTGCTGGCAATCGGGCGAACCTCGCCATAACCCAGCGCCTTGAGCCTGCCACCGCTCATCCCTGCCGCTGTTAAAAAATCGCGGACGACCTCCGCGCGTTTGAGTGACAGCTTCTGGTTGGCTTTGGCATCACCCTTGTTGTCGGTATGTCCTTCTATACGAACCTTGCGATCGGGATAGATATCCAGCCCTGTTTTCAGGCGGTTTAATAAATCGAAGTATTTTTGCGCGATCACCGATTTCCCGGGCGTAAATTTCAGCAAAGAAAGGCGTATGAGCAGCGAACCGTCAAGATTGGCCAGAATTTCCACCTCGTCTTTCTTGAACAGTTGATGCAGTTGTTTCTGTCGCCGTGTTTCAAAGGTTTCCCGTTCCAGTTTGGCGCGGAAGGCTTCCTTGAGATCGCCCATTTGTTTGCCCTGCATCTTTGCCATCTTATTACGCAGGGCATTCAATTTTTTCTCAAGCTGGCTGGCGTGAAGCTGTTTTAATGCCGCGATTTCATTCTTGCGTGCCTGACGATCTTTTACAAGTAATTCCTCCAGCTTTTTAATACGTTGAATAAGGGCGCTGACATTCACGTCCACAAATGCATTGTTCGCGTCCATGTCCAAGGCTTTTGCAATTTGCAGGCGTTCCTGTCTGGCTTGCAAGACCAGTTGTTCATAGCTGTCAGGATGTTTGCGCCATTGCTTGATTTGTAGTGTCAGTTTACTTGCCATGTTGGCCAGCTTTATCCCGAGGGCCGGGTGACGGGGCCAGTGACTGTTTAGTCCGTCTTTGTAGGCAAGCGCATTGGCCAGCCACTTTTGAGCTGCTTTATAGGATTGGGGGGCATAGCGTTTTGCACCAACTCTGGATGCTCCGAGAAGGGCTGCGTCCGTTTTGTCCAGCAAAGACGGCAATTTGGCATCCAGTGCGGATTTGAATGCATTTTTTGCGTCGACTGCAAGTTTTACGCTTTGATTCAGGTCTCCACGCTCAAATGCCTGTATCAATGCGTGGAGATGTTTTTCCGCAGCATCCAGCCCGGCGAAAGGTATGCCTCCCGTCACTTCCGTTGCTGCCTGTTCAATCTGTAGCACATCCCTGTATCTTGATTTGAAGGCCCGCACATGTTTGCGGGCACTGGCCAGAATGGCCACGGCCGCTTGCAAGCTTTCCTGGAGGGCTTTCGCATCATGTTTTCTGTCCGCGACCAGAGCAGCACCGAGAACGGCCTGGGCGCGGGTCATCGTTGCCGGTGCAAAGCGGCTATCCGGATTATGCGTAAAAGATTCGATATTCTGCGTTAACAATTCCAGCGATTCACCGGCCAAAACCATGGATGGCAGGCAGAAGAACAGTAACAGTGCAGGGAGGAGACGCTTAGCCAAGATCCAACATCCTGTCGAGCGAAATTCTGGCCCAGCGTTTGTCTTCATCCGCGACCCTGATCCGGTTACCTGCATGGCCTTCGCTGATGCCAAGCAATGCGGTATAGAGATGTTGTGGGTCAGTGCGGAACATGGTTGAGCACATGCATACCGTTGGCGAGAGAAAATAGATTGGATGATCCGGGTATTGGATGCGCAGGCGGTTCACCAGATTCAGTTCCGTGCCAATGGCAAAGTCCTGTCCCGAAGGCGCATGAACCACATGCCGTATAATAGCCTCGGTGGAACCGACAAAATCAGCAGTTTTACAAACTGCACGCGAGCATTCCGGGTGGGCAAGTATTTTAATGCCCGGATGTTGGTCGCGCATCGTGATTGCATGCTCCGGTTTAAACAACTGATGTACGGAGCAGAAGCCTTTCCACAGAATCAGGCGTGCCTTTGCAATGGCCTCGGGCGTGTTGCCGCCCATCGGTCGGGCCGGATTCCAGAAAATCATGTCACTCTCGGGTATACCCATGGCCAGTGCTGTATTCTCACCCAGATGCTGGTCCGGGAAGAAGAGTATTTTTTCACGCTGATTCCAGGCCCATTCCATAATACGGCGGGCATTGCCTGATGTGCAAACGATACCGCCATGCTCGCCACAAAAGGCCTTGAGGGAAGCCGTTGAGTTGATATAGGTAACCGGCGTTACATCCTGATCCGGTTGCAGAATTTCAGCCAGTTCAGACCAGCATCGTCCCACCTGCTCTTCATCGGCCATATCCGCCATGGAGCAACCGGCTGCAAGATCGGGCAGAATCACTGTTTGCGCATCCGAGGTCAGAATATCGGCGGTTTCAGCCATGAAGTGTACGCCACAGAAAATAATGTAGGGGGCATCGGTGGCGGCGGCCTGCTGCGCAAGTTTCAGTGAGTCGCCGGACACATCAGCAAAGGCGAACACCTCCTCGCGCTGGTAGTGGTGGCCAAGAATTAGCACCTGATTACCCAGTCGGGTGCGTAATTTCCGAATTTCATCCAGGAGATCACGTTCGGGCGTATCGTAAAGTTCCCGCATCAGTACATTGCTATTCATAATGGCAAGTGTCGAAGCGCGCCCCGACGATGTCAATGTCGCGTAACGGCCTGAGACGGGCTATCCTGCCCGCAACCTATCCCGCTGGAGGATTCACAATGCCCGCATACCGTTCCCGAACCACAACCCATGGCCGCAACATGGCCGGCGC
>CAZJRL010000115.1:0-4448 GCA_964548425.1 uncultured Zetaproteobacteria bacterium
TCAATGGCGCGTATTTCAGCACCCAGATCAGCAAAATCAGCGGATAATATGGAAGGGGCAATTACAGTGTCTTGTTTCATGGCGCGCATTTATACCTTCACAAACCATGCCCGTCCAGTTCCGATAACCATTTTGATACGTTTGCAATCTGCGTCTGACTCAATGGACCATGCTTTTCTCTTGCGAACGAAGGCATCTGCCGCCCCAGCCCGTTTGACAGAACGGAAGACAGGAATTTTGCATCCCGCCCCCGCAAAGCCGGCGCATAAGCGCCTGCCGCCTTGCTGCCATGGCACATGGCGCACACAGCCTGGTAAATGGCGTTCCCCCGCACCTTTCCCCTGACCGGTTCGGCATGGCATGAGGCGCATTTGCCATCGAAAAGACCTTTACCCCGCATCGCATCCCCATGTGGATTGGGTTTCACCGTCAACGTGAGCCAGGCCTGCGCCTTTCCCCCCTCGCTATCAAACGCCGTAATGCTTTTCCTGACCCGCCCGCGTTTGGCCGTGGTATCCACCCGGACACGCAATGGCGTAAAAGCGCCGGCGGCCAGTTCTCTGGTATCCGGACTGGCCACCGTACAGCCACAGGAACTTTCCACTCTCGCCACGTGGACAGGCAAACGTCCGGTGTTGCGCAAAAGCAGCGTCGTCCAAACCTCCCGACCTTCCATGACCTCGCCCATATCCACTTCAGCCGGCTGGATCAGTAGAGATGTATTACCACCAGCATGATCTGCTTCCCCGTCATTATTGAATGATGGAACACATGCTGAAATGCCGGTCAGGAACAGAAAGGGAAGAAAGAGGCCAACCCTCTTTGTCATTTCTTTTCCAGCCAGGGACGCAATGCTTCAGGTATGGAACAATGTCCCCGCATCATGGCCAGGAGATCATCTGATTCGCTATCCATTAACCGGTTCAGAGCATGGCTGAATGCCTCATTATTATTTTTTAATACCGGTTCCAGGCACGATAACCATGTATCCAGTTCCAGCATTCCTTGCCGTTTAAGCCGGTAACGAAGCTTGCGGATATTCACTTCAACCTCGTCCATGGAGGAGCTTTTCACAACGTCGTCATAAACCATAAGAACTTAAAATCAGGACTTGCGGGCCAGCAGCGCTCTTTTAATGTGATCGATAGCTCTGGTCGGATTCAAGCTTTTGGGACAAGCCTCCATGCAATTCATAATCTGATGGCAGCGATATAATTTGAACGAATCCTCCAGTTGATCCAGGCGCTCACCCGTGGCCTCGTCGCGCGAATCCTTAATCCAGCGATCCGCCTGCAACAATGCAGCCGGACCAAGAAACCGGTCCCCGTTCCACCACCACGATGGACACGAGGTAGTGCAACAGGCGCACAGAATACACTCATACATACCATCCAGCTCAGCACGCTCATCCGGCGTTTGCAGGCGCTCATGCTCCGGCACAGGCGTTTCCGCCTGCAACCACGGCTTGACGGAGCGATACTGATCAAAGAAATGCGTCGTATCCACCACCAGGTCGCGAATCACCTCCATGCCCGGCAACGGTCGCACCCTGATCGACTGTTTCAGGCCGGCAACATCGGTAATACATGCCAACCCGTTTACCCCGTTGATATTCATACCATCCGATCCACACACGCCTTCAGCACAGGAACGACGGTATGTCAGGGTTCCATCCAGATGCCATTTAATATAATTCAAGGCGTCCAGCAGCTTCATACCCGGCTTGTTCAGCGGAACTTCATACGATTGCATAAACGCCTTGTCATCTTTTTCCGGATCAAAGCGATAAACGGAGAGCCTGATTATTTCACTGTCCATTACAGCCCTCCAGATCAACACAACACATTTAGTACACCCGCTTCTTCGGCGGGAATGATTCCACCGTCATCGGCTGCATGCGCACCGGTTTATAGTCCAGTGAGATCTGGCCCTCCTCCATACTCGCCAATGTATGTTTCAGCCAGTTCACATCATCGCGTTCGGGATAATCTTCATGCGCATGTGCGCCACGCGACTCCGTTCGTGCCAGAGCACTTGTCGCGGTTACCCGTGCCAGCACCATCAGGTTTTCCGCTTCCATGGCTTCAATCAATTCGGTATTGAAGATGCCACTGGTATCACTGATTGAAGCGGCACTCAGCTCTTTGGCCAGGATATCCAGCTTTTCTATACCCTCGCGCATCACTTTCTCTGTACGATAGACGCTGAAGTGCTCCTGCATCACCGTTTGCATATCCAGTCGGATATCACTGACACTCCGCATTCCGGCTGACTGGCGCGCAATCATCCAGCGTTCCACACGATCCACGCCATCCTTCCAGCAATCCGGGTCAAGCGTGGGATGATAGCGGTGCTGACGCAGGCGTTTCATCACCTGATTGCCACAGGCACGCCCGAACACGACAATCTCAAGCAACGAGTTACATCCCAGACGATTTGCTCCATGCACGGATACGCAAGCCGCCTCGCCAATAGCAAACAGGCCGGGAACTGAAGTTTCTTCACCGTCACTGCCTGTCGTCACCACCTCGCCAAAGCGATTGGCCGGGATGCCTCCCATGGTGTAATGCGCTGTTGGCTGTACGGGAATCGGCTCTTTCACACAATCCACATCGGCAAAACGTAGTGCCAGTTCATGAATATTCGGTAATTTCGATAAAATCAGATCCTTGCCCAGATGGTCAAGCGTGAGCAGCACATAATCCCTGTTCGGGCCACAACCTCGTCCCTCCCTGATTTCCAGAGCAATGGCACGGCTCACCACATCCCGGCTGGCCAGATCTTTGGCTGTCGGCGCATAACGCTCCATAAAACGTTCACCCTTGGAATTCAACAAATAGCCACCTTCACCGCGCACGCCTTCGGTAATCAATGGCCCGACATTGGCGATGCCGGTGGGATGAAACTGGAAAAACTCCATATCCTCCATCGGCAACCCGGCATCCAGCACCAGCGCACCACCATCGCCGGTGTTGATATGGGCGTTGGTCGTCACCCTGAAAATACGCCCGGCGCCACCGGTTGCCAGTACCACGGCCTTGGCCTGAAACAGATGAAATCTTCCGTTGGCAATGTCCCAGGCCATGATGCCGTGACAGGCCTCATCATCACGAATCAGGTCAAGAGCGAAGAATTCCTCATAAAAATGTGTGCCGGCACTCAGATTCTGCTGATACAGGGTATGCAGAATGGCATGACCGGTACGGTCAGCAGCGGCGCAGGAACGTTTAGCCAGCCCCCCCTCGCCAAACTCGCGCATTTGTCCGCCGAACGCACGCTGGTAAATCCGCCCGTCATCCAGGCGTGTAAACGGTACGCCAAAATGTTCCAGTTCACGCACCACCAGCGGGGCGGCACGGCACATATACTCAATCGCATCCTGATCGCCCAGATAATCCGAGCCCTTGACCGTATCATACATATGCCACAGCCAGTGATCAGATACTACATTGCCCAGTGCAGCATTGATGCCGCCCTGCGCTGCCACCGTATGCGAACGGGTGGGCAGCACCTTGGACACCACTGCCACGCGGTGTCCGGCATTGGCCAGTTGCAAAGCACAGCGAAGACCCGCACCGCCCGCTCCGACAATGACCACATCATGAAAATGATGTGCAACCTTGCCCGTAGAAAGATAGGACATGGACTAGTGTCCTATCCCATAGAAGGGCATACCATCAGAGCCACCCCAAAGTGCCAAGGCAAGGCGCGTCCCGCAGGCAATGGCATGCCCTTGGCAAGGGGCGCAACGCCGCATTGGCGCTTTGGGGTGGCTCCCTCCGGGCGAGTACTGGCGGGCCTGCGGCTGCGTTGCACTCGTTTGAATTGGCCACGGCCAGTCCTGCACTCGTGCGTCTTGCCGCACATCCCGCCAGAACTCGCTGATAGTGCGCCCTTCTATGGGATAGGACACTATCCCGCCCAGGCCCAGATGATAGATAACCACCAGATAGCGGAACCGGCAGCCGTCGCCAGCAGCAATGCCATCAACGGCACCCGCAGTCCGATCCTGTGTACATAGTCCTCAACAATCACCCTGATTCCCAGATAAGCATGCGTTAGCAACGCCAGCAGTAACAGAGTATGCAATATGCGGATGATAAAATGATCCAGTAAACCGAGCAGATTCGTCTGATTTAATCCGCCGGAATATACGGCCATCACCAGAATAAAGAGCAGGGGTAACAGTATGGCCAGCACCACGGCGCTGACACGCTGCCAATACCACTCGCTCAAACCGCTATGTGCGGTTCCAAAACGTGCGCCGGTTACCATAACACCACCCCCAGCACGATGATGGAGGCAAATCCGGCGCCCACAACCATGCGGGAAGTAAAGCGCATCATGTCCCGGCTCTCTCCCCAGCCGGCATCCAGACACAAAAAACGAATACCATTGATAAAATGATAAATCAGGGAAGCCCCTGTCATCCATAACAGCATTCGCCC
>CAZJRL010000116.1:0-2438 GCA_964548425.1 uncultured Zetaproteobacteria bacterium
ATAATAGAGTTGTTTATTATCCCCCCGAACTCACCTTAATGCCTGATTAATTCCAGCCAGTCTGGCTTGTCTGCAAAGGTCTTCCTGACATCATAGGCTATACGATGCGTACCGTGACAGCGGGCACAGGCCAGCACTGCCAGGGCGCCCAGATCCCGGCCCTGATCCTTGAGCACACCGGTGTCCAGGCTATGCCCCAGACTATCTATGGCCTTGCTGATGCTTTCAGATGGATATGCTTTCGTATCCTTTTTATGGCAATTGACACAGCTTTTACCCAGCGTATGAATACCTTTTTTTAAATTGGACAGGATTGATATCGCGATATCCTTCTGACCGTCTTCAGATGCGATTTTGATCTGATTGACCTGTTTGGCGAGTTGCTTCATGTGCGCCTTAAAAGTAGTCGCAGAATCGATTTTAATCGGTGAAAAGTCCGGGGCGCGGTACATGACTGCCGCCACCGCCCGGTAACCTACATGACATGATTCACAGCTTTTATTTATTTCATCGAGTGTCCGGGATACATCCTGAAAGCGTGTTTCTCTGGCGCTGCTCTGCAAACCGGAAACAGCTTCCGTATTCAGTTTGTTCTTCCACTCCGGAACCATTTCACCAATTTTAAGATAATGCTTACTGAACCGGGCCACCCATTTTCCCAGGTGTTCTGCATCACCGTGATCGGCATAATACCGGGCGGCCTGCATTTCGCGGCGCAGCTTGAACATATTGTGAAGCCATACCTGCCTTTTATTTTCCGGTTTATACCACCGTGCCAGTGATGCGGGTGGTTTTTTCACCCTTATCGCCCCCTGATAAGATTCCTGACACCTTTTTCTTCCTGGTAGAAACGATACTGATTCTTGCCACCGCGCTTGGCCGTATACATGGCGGTATCCGCATGACTGATCAGCGTATCGCGGTCTCCGCCATGGCCTGGAAAAATTGCTATGCCTACGCTGCAACCGACCTGCCTCTCCTCCCCGCCGGCAAGTAAAAATGGTCTGGACAAATCGGCAAGCACCTTTTCAGCCACCAGCGCCGCCGCCTTTGCATCGCTCACATCCGTCAGGATGCAGGTAAATTCGTCACCCCCCATGCGAGCTACGGTATCGACTTTACGCACACAGGTCCGTAGGCGATTTCCCACCTGCCGCAACAACGCATCACCGGCATTGTGTCCAAGCGCATCGTTAACATCCTTGAAATCATCGAGGTCGAGAAAAAGCACGGCAAAAATCTGTTCACGGCGGTGTGCCTGTGCCAGCGCCTGGTCCAGGCGATCAAACAGAAGCACGCGGTTGGGCAAGTCAGTAAGCGTGTCGTGATAGGCCATACGTTGCAGCTTCGCTTCCGCTCGCTTGCGCTCGGCAATATCCCGCAGCACAACCTGAACGGCAGGTTCTCCCTGGCTGGTGGCAGGCAACGCAGTCACCTCGGCATCAATCATCTGCCCATCCAGACGAAGCAGCCTTTCCTCGATCAGCGGCGCCGTCTGCCCGCCCTGCAACACGGCCTGCGTGCGCCGAACCACCGTATCCCGGTATTCTTCAGGCACCAGATCCAGCGCCTGCCTGCCGAGCAAAGCATCCGGCCCGGGAGCTCCAAAAAGACTGGCGGCTGCCGGATTGGCATATACGATCTCACCGTTGCAATGCACAACAATGGCATCCGGAATCGTATCCACCAGGCTGTGATAGCGTTCCTCGCTGGCGCGCAAGGCCTCCGCGGCCAGCATGCGCTCGATGGCAACGCCGCCGATGCGCGATACCACCTTGAGAAGCTCCTGATCTGTTTCCGTGGGCTGGCGGCATTCCTGATAAAAAATATTCAGGGAACCAAGCACTTCTTCTTTGGCGTTTACAATCGGCGCGGTCCAGCAAGTCGTCATACCTTCAGTAAGCACAAAATCCTTGCAGGCGCGACAGTGCTTCGAAGCGGCAATATCCCTGACCAGGCTTATACTATGCCTGTGCGCATCATTGAAACAGGCCTGGGTGCATGTCTCAATCCCTGTGCGGTCGACGCCTTCAACAAAAGATGCGGGAAACCCGGGCGCGGAAACCATGTGCAACTTCCTTGTTTGATCATCAAGCGTGGAAGCCGTGGATCGGGCGCCCGGCAACAGTGACTCTACCATGCGGTTAAGAATATCCAGGGTTTCAGTCAGTGAACCGCCTTTGCTCAACTGGTCCAGTACGTGTTTTTCTCCTCTTAACAGGACTTCAGCCCGCTTGCGTTCCGTGATATCGCGGGTAACGATGACGGCATTGTATGTGCCGTCCGCATTGGCGTTCACGGGATAGGCGGAAAGCATGCGCCAACTGCCACTGTGATCTTCATACATCTCCCGGCTTGATACTTTTCCCTGCAACCGCGCTACGCAGTGGGCGCAATCTTCCAGTGGACTGTCCCGATGATGCAGCACCTCATAACAG
>CAZJRL010000116.1:2538-4401 GCA_964548425.1 uncultured Zetaproteobacteria bacterium
GATGCCTTCATCACGAATAACGGCGTACAACTCATCCGGCAGATCCGCCTGTCTGGCATCCGCCATATAGACAGGCGCAGCGCCCGTATCCGCCTGTGGCCACGGTGAGTGCCCTTCCACCGCGTGCGTATAGTCTTCAGAAAGACCCTGGCATGCCTGGCAACGGATCACACCATCGGCATCAAACATGTAAATGCCGGCGCGATCAGCATGCAGCACCTGCATTGCGCCGTCCATGGCGATCGCGTAAACATCCCGGATAGACCCGGTTTGATGCAACCGTTCAACCATGGCGCTAAGCGCTTTCGTATCCTCCAGATGCTGCTGAATGGTACGCTCACGTAACCGGATAACGCGTTTCAGTGATTCCACATAATGGTCTTCCATCAACGCAATCACGCTCGACTGCGTAATCAGCCCGGCCAGCCGGCCTTTTTTATCCACCACCACAAGCCGGCGGCATTTTTTTTCACGCATGAGCTGAACGGCATCGAGAATGGAGGCATGCATGCCCACGGTCAGCACAGGCCGGCTCATCACCCCGGCCAGTGTCCGCGCCGCCAGATCGCACCCCTCCCCAAAGAGTTTTGCCACATCTTTTTCACTCAGGATACCGGCAGGCCTGCCATCCTTTTCGACCACGATACAACTGATGGAGCCTCCCGCCATTTTTTCAACAGCTGTCCGCACCCGATCGCCTTCCTGCATGGTTGCAAGATTCCGGCACATGATGCTGGAGATATCCTTCAGTTCGGTAAAATATTCAGGTTCGAGGTTATAAACGATATCGATCCGGGAAACGACTCCCATCATTTCACCGTCCGTATCGGTAACCACCAGATGCCGCAAATGATGTGATTTCAACCGTTCATAGGCCTCATCAATATCTGCATCCGCGCCGATGCATAGCACCGGCTTACCCATCCAGTTGCTGATCTCAGGTTGGCTCGGCGCACGCCCGGTCCGGGCCAGATGCACGACATCGCGCAACGTGAACATGCCCACCGGCCGGTTTTTCTCACTGACAACCAGACAGCTCGCTTTTTCTCTGTTCATGAGAGCAACGGCATCCATGACTGAAGTCTGCGCAGACACACAGAGCACATCCCTGGTCATGACATCACGAATAAGCATCTCGACTATTTACCCCCTCAAACACGCATACCTAAAGCATAGCCCAATCATGGTCATGAGGAAAATACTTGCTCAGCCTTGAAAAGCCTGTTTGCCATTACAAATATGCTAAAAGTTCAGCCAATGAAATTGTGTTGGCTTGGTATCGGCACACCCTACAGGCTGACTGGGCTTCCCCCACGGAGGTAAAGCAGGACTTTCGCAATGCCAGCATCCTCAAGAATGGAAGGGTGGTGTTCAACATTGCCGGCAACAAATACCGGCTGGTGGTGTGGATCAACTATGCCTATCGGGTCGTGTATGTCCGATTTATCGGCACCCACGCCCAGTATGACCAGATTGATGTGCAAACGAGAGGTCGCAACTATGGACATTAAACCAATCAAAACCAATGCCGATTTCCCCTCGACCTTCCTGATCCGGTCGTGGCGATCAAGTTTGAAATGGAGGAGAAAGGTCTAACGGCCAAAGACCTTGAACCTATGATTGGCAAGCGTAATCGTGTTTATGAAATCCTGAACCATAAACGATCATTGACTCTCAAGATGATATGGCGGTTACATCAGGAATTAAATATCCCAGCCGAATCGTTGATCAAACCTTCCAACCCGGCGCATGCCTGAACCGTCATGATTTATGCATGTTTACATGGTCTGTCGTGAAATGGTGCGCCCGGAGGGATTCGAACCCCCGGCCCTCAGGTTCGAAGCCTGAAAACGTATTTCTATA
>CAZJRL010000117.1:0-4353 GCA_964548425.1 uncultured Zetaproteobacteria bacterium
GATTAAATTTCGTAGTCCACTACATGGCGGGAAACTGCTGCCGCTTTTACCGGGGGCAGTACAGCCTGGTGTTCGGGATGTGTCTGGTAGGCATCAAGTGCCGCACGATCTTCCAATTCTGCTACCAGCACCAGATCATCAGCTTGATCTGATTCGGGAAAATTAATGCCGACCTCAAGGTTCCGCAGGCCCGGAATCCTGTCATTCAATCCTTCCAGAAGATGTTTCAGGGCCGGAGCATTATTTCTGTCTTTTAACTTCCACATTACGATGTGTTTTATCACGTATTCTCCCTGACTGTTACGATTTTCAGACTCGATAATCTCACGTTAGTTTTCAAAAGAAACTTACAACATAGTTAGTACCTATATAATACCAACAATAAATGTTTGTTTCCTAAAGAAACCTTCCTATACTTGCGCCATGACTCAATCGCCAGCGTTGATACCCGGTTGTCCTGTTGAGGGTTTGCTCAATATTATGGGTGAACGCTGGAGTTTCCTGATTCTACGCGATGCTTTCTATGGTGTCAGGCGTTTCGACGGGTTTCAGCAACATCTGGGTATATCCAAAAAGGTTCTGTCACAACGATTGCGCAAGCTGGTTGCCGAGGGAATTCTCCGCCGCATTCAATACCAGCCGCATCCTGCACGCTATGAATATCGTTTAACAGCCAGAGGGCGTGATCTGTTTCCGATCCTCTTAGCCATGATACGCTGGAGTAACCGCTGGCTGACGGAACAGGGACAGGAATGGTTACAATTGATACACAAGGGATGTGGCGAAAAGATTGAACCCGAAGTGGTCTGCAATCATTGCCATGAACCGCTGACCCTGGCACGTGTTCAGGCCCTGCCTGGTCCGGGTGTGACAACAGAGGCTATTCATGCATTAGGAAATGCCATGATCAAGAGCATTTCACCACAAAGGACGCAAAGTTACGCAGAGTAAAAACAAGATATAACCTAGATCCTGCAAGTGTTTGTGCGTGCAGGGTGTAAGATATTGGTTTACATGGCGTATTGAAAAAACACGGTGTCACCTTATTGGTGATGAGTGTTTTTTCAATAGTCCACGTGAATCAAGAGGTTGCGCCATGTATGTGCAAACACTTGCAGGATCTAGGTATAACATCCGGCAGTTGTACTCTCGCAGTTGAATGTATATTCAGCCTGCCTGTGCGCTGCACGCCCGCCTGCACGCAACGCGCGGGCAGGCAGACAGGCCTCCGGGGGTTACCCATTTTGGGTTTCCTCAGCGTACTTTGCGGTAAGGCTTTCTCCGTTTTACAGCATCAATTTCATATCCAGAGACGAAGCGCCTCTGCTTCACCTGCGTCGGCGTTGGCTATTCCCCGGTCGGCCACCCCTCCGGTTTCCGGGTTTATTGGGGCGATCATGCTGCGCAGCCCGGTCCTCTTTTTTTAACCCCTCAGCCGTAGCCGCAGGTTGTATGGGTTTGCCGATTTCCAGCATGGATGGCTCAATGGATTTGAGTGGAATGGCGCGGCTGATATAGCCCTCAATATCAGGCAGGCCAAAACAAAATCGCTCACACGAGAATGATATGGCAACGCCTGTTGCGCCTGCACGGGCAGTGCGCCCGATTCGATGCACATAATTCTCGGCATCCTCCGGTAAATCATAATTGAAGATATGGGTAACCCCGTCAATATGCAGGCCGCGACTGGCCACATCGGTAGCTACCAGCAAATGCAGTTTGCCGTTGGTAAAGTCCTCCAGAATACGCATACGTTTTTTCTGACGCACATCACCGGAAAGGATGCCGACTTTGAAACCGTAGCGTGCCAGGTTGCGGGCCACACGTTCACCGGTGCGTTTCTCGTTAATAAAAATCATACCGCGTTCAACGCTGGATTCGCGCAACAGGTGAACCAGTAGCGGGAACTTGTCATCCATGCCGGTATGATAGAGGGACTCCTCAATGCCGGATGCGGTAATATCACCTTCCTCGGCGCGAATCTTCTCAGGCGAATTCATGTGTTCATACGCCAGTTCCAGTACGCGGTGCGACAGCGTCGCGGAAAACATTAACGACTGACGTTCATTATATTTGGGCAACCTGCGCAGCATGAAACGCAAGTCCTTGATGAAGCCCAGGTCGAACATACGATCGGCTTCATCGATAACCAGCATCTCGGCCTTGCTCAACGAATAAGCGCGTTTTTTCAGGTAATCAATCAATCGGCCCGGCGTGCCGATGAGGATATCCACGCCCTGCTCAAACGCCTTGAGCTGCTTCTCGTAATCCACGCCGCCATAGACGGCATGCAGCTTTAACGGCGTATATTTGGCCAGTTTTCCGGCATCGGCATAAATCTGAAGAATTAATTCACGGGTAGGTGCAATGATCAGGGCGCGCGGATGATGTTGTGTACGCCCCTGTTTTGGCGCTTCGGAGAGAAGACGATTGATGACGGTAATCAGAAACGTTGCAGTTTTGCCGGTTCCTGTACGCCCCTGTCCGGCCACGTCCTTTCCGGCCAATGTAAGCGGCAGGGCAACCTGTTGCACATCCGTTAATTCGGTAAAGCCAAGGTCATGAATGGCTTGTTGTAGTGATTCGGGGAGATTGAGTTCGTTAAATTGCATCAAGGCCTTCTGTTCATGAAAAATCCCGATGCACCCTATGCCGTTTCCGATTGCTCCGCAAAGACTTGCGCATTAGCCTGCGCGGCCCGAATGTATTTCAATGCGGGCCCATGGCGCAATTGGTTAGCGCTACCGGCTCATAACCGGTTGGTTCCAGGTTCGAGTCCTGGTGGGCCCACCAATTTTTAATTACATCCCAAAAGTTATTCAAAAAGACAACGATTCACCGCAGGGGGCGGGATAGGACACTAGCATAATGATCACGACAATTTATGAATAAGCCGGGTCAGCAGTCTTGCTATACACTATGCGCATGAGCCGATACCGCACGGCCCCACTGGTTGCTCAGGCAATACGGCCCTTCGGTCGCCTTTGCCGTTCCCGGCATCCTGATGCTGGCCGCCACACTTGTTTTCTGGAGTGGACGTTACCGTTTTGCGCATATTCCACCCGCGGGCACGGGCTTTATACGTGAATCAATTTCAGGTTCGGGGCTGAAGGCGCTGGGCCGGTTATGCATCATTTATGCATTCGTCGCAGTATTCTGGGCGCTGTTTGATCAGACCGGGTCAAGCTGGGTATTGCAAGCCGGGCATATGGACCGGCATCTGTTCGGATTTGAGGTGCTGCCGTCACAGATTCAGGCGGCCAACCCGTTGCTGGTGATGTTGCTGATTCCCGTATTCTCCTATGCTGTTTATCCGGCCATTCACCGCATCTTCCCGCTTAATGAACTGCGCAAGATCAGCATCGGCATGTTTGTCACCGTAGCGGCCTTTGCCATTTCCACATGGATTCAGATGCAGATTGATACCGGCATGACACCGCATATTGGCTGGCAATTGCTGGCTTATGTGATTCTGACCTGTGCCGAGGTGATGGTCTCCATCACCTGCCTGGAATTTTCCTATACACAGGCGCCAAAAACCATGAAGTCATTTGTCATGGCCTTTTTTATGCTCTCCATCTCAGCCGGAAACCTGTTCACCAGCGCGGTCAATTTCTTCATTGAGAACCCGGATGGAAGCAGCAAGCTTGCGGGCGCGGATTACTTTGAATTCTTCACCATCTTGATGTTCATCACCGCCATCGGCTTTGCCATTGTCTCGCGCTTCTACAAGGGAAAGCAGCACCTTCAGGACGAGGCCATCGCCGGATAGCAATTCCACACTAAAATCTTTTCACCGCGAAGGGCGCAAAGTTTCGCAAAGGAAAACTAAAACAGGTATGGAATCAACCGGGGAAATAAGAAATAGAATTACACGAAGTCAAAGTGTGCAATGGACAGTTTGCAATTCAAAAATATGGACCGCCCTTCATATTCTCTTCTGCACCTCTTTGCGAAACTTTGCGTACTCTGCGGTGAAAATAATCTGGACAGATTATCGTGCGAAGACCCAGTCCGATGTTGAGGACATATCGGGCCGATAGCGATACCCGGCCTGATCGAACCGTTTGATCTCCTCTGGCGTATCGATCCGGTTTTTGATGATAAACCGGCTCATCAGGCCTCGCGCCTTCTTTGCATGGATACCAATGATTTTATAGCCGTCATCCTTTTGTTCCCTGAATTGCACGTTAATCATGCGTCCGATCAGGTGTGAAAATTGTACTGCCTTTGAATATTCGTTGGAAGCCAGATTGATCAGCGCAGGTTCAGCCTCTCCGGATAACGCCTGATTCAACGCATCGGTGATGGTGTTTCCCCAGAATGTATACAAATCCCTGCCGCGCACGTTGG
>CAZJRL010000118.1:0-4249 GCA_964548425.1 uncultured Zetaproteobacteria bacterium
ACTTCAAAAAGGGATTCTGCCTGCTGAATATCCTTTTTCCGCTTCGCTTCTTTTGAAGCGTCCCTTCTGGTTGCAACAATACATTTATGGAAAGCATATCGGGCAGGTTGAGGGACCTGGACCAAGATACCGTGTTTGGTCATTGCAGCCCCATGAACTGGATCTGTTATAAGGTAATCGAAGAACCTTAGTCTCTCTGCATAAACTTCCATGCCCGTTAATTTAGCAGGGTTTCCAATGGGCCTGCCTGTTAAGGGGGTCAGAAAATCTATCTTCATTCCACTCTTGTCGTGTTTATAAGATGTTGGTGGGTCTTTATGGCTAAAACCCGGGACTTCCCTGAATCCTGCACGTTGAAGGCTGCCACTTAGATCAATTGTCTCAATGCCACCAAGCTTAATAAATCTTCCCAGGTCGATATCCTCAGTTTCTACAATGTCATTTTGCCAAGTTACTCCCAGCATGTTTCCAATGATGCCAAATGCATGAGAGCCAACCAAAACGGCATTTTGGTTATGAAAACATCCTGCTGCATCAAGGAGCTCTATTGCGCTAGCTGAAACTCTGTCAAGCATGTTGCAGCCATTCACTATGAGGATTGAACAGAGTTCACGCCTGCATTTAAGGCGTTCCTTCATTTCAGGATCATCTTTGCCTATGTAAAATGAAACCCGTTTTCCATAAAAAGAAACACGATGCTGGTTATACAAGTCCTTTTTTACTTCTACTTGCACAACCGTTCCTGATGAGGGCAACCCTCTTTCTGCTTCAAGACGCTCCATCAATTGCGCATAAACGCTGTTAGTTAGTTTGCTCCAGTATTTCATATTAAATGAAATATATTGATTAGTACCTTTTTTGTCAAAAAGGGTACTAATCAATATATATGATGCTGGTTTGTGCACAATCTGCGCAGACCGTTCAGATAATCAAAACAATCTTCGGGCCATAGAGTCCTAACGTTTCAAACGATACCACTGCGCCATGCGTGATTTCCAGAAGGTTCGGTATTCCTCATCAGTCACTTCACCGTCATCATTCGAATCCATAGCCGCATAACGTGCCACGGCACGCTCCCGCACCATGGTCATATATTCCTCAAATGACACGCCACCGGAAGTATCTGTATCCAACCCCATAAAGCGGGTCACCAGTTTATCAGTCGCCGACATGGGGCCGGAAGGTTTAGTGATTGCAGGCGCCTCATTCGCTGGTTGGCTGCCTGCACCTTCCGCTATAGCAGGCGTTTCATTCACCGGTTGACTGTCCGCGCCTCCACCTTCCGTGATGGCAGGTGTTTCACTCGAAAGGGATTTGTTCATGTCAGTACCACCCCCGGAAATGGAGGGTACTGCAGGTTCCCCTGACTCTTGAGCCAACACCGGCAGGGGATACATCCCTGACAAGGCTAAGATGGTTACAAAACCAAGCACTGTAACGAGGGGGGAAAATGCTTGTGGCACTCTGCCTGCAACTTTATCCATGTTGTTACCCCCTAGATCCTGCAAGTGTTTGTGCGTGCAGGGTGTAAGATATTGGTTTGCATGGCGTATTGAAAAAACACGCTGCCACCTTATTGGTGACAAAGCCCCACGCATGCGGGATGAATGCTTTTTTCAATAGTCCAGGTGAATCAAGAGGTTGCGCCATGTATGTGCAAACACTTGCAGGATCTAGGTTATAAGTACCTGCTGACCACATCTAAGCCCTCCTTAAGTTGCTATCATGCACGAGAATAGACTTTTGCCAACCGCTTTCCGCATCGGCAGCATCAGGCCTGTCTTTAACCCGGACTATTCAGCGACTCGTTGACCAGCCGGATGCAAGGCGCACTCTCGCAGCAATGCCCGTTCCCTTGCAAGAGAGCAACGCAGACGGATCATCGGCAACAGGAGGTGATAAATTTGAAGCAGTATCTTGACCTGATGCGTCATGTGCGCGAGCACGGTGTGCAGAAAGGTGACCGCACCGGCACCGGCACAAAATCCGTGTTCGGTTATCAGATGCGTTTCGATCTGTCAGAAGGTTTTCCGCTGGTCACGACCAAGAAGGTGCATCTGAAATCCATCATCCATGAATTGCTGTGGTTTCTGCAAGGTGACACGAATACCGGGTATCTTACCGATCATGGCGTGACTATCTGGAATGAGTGGGCCACGGAGGAAGGTAATCTTGGCCCGGTCTACGGTTATCAATGGCGCAACTGGCCATTGCCCGGCGGCGGCACTGCTGACCAGGTTTCGGATCTGGTCAAACAGATCAGGGCCAGGCCCGATTCCCGCCGGTTGATTATATCGGCATGGAATGTCGCGGATCTTCCCGACGAATCCATTTCTCCGCAGGAAAATGTAAGGCAGGGCAAAATGGCACTGGCGCCCTGCCATGCATTTTTCCAGTTTTATATTGTCGGTGGCAGGCTATCCTGCCAGCTCTACCAAAGGAGTGCCGATATCTTCCTCGGCGTACCCTTCAATATCGCTTCCTATGCGCTTCTAACCCTGATGATAGCACAGGTCTGTCATTTACAACCGGGTGATTTTATTCATACCTTTGGTGATGCGCATCTGTACTCCAACCACATGGGGCAGGTTAAAACACAACTGGCACGCAAGCCTTACGCCTTACCTGAAATGAAACTGAATCCGAAGGTAAAAAATATTTTCGATTTCACCTGCGATGATTTCACGCTGGAGGGCTATCAGTGCCATCCCGGCATCCGTGCGCCGATTGCCATATAGTACCCTGAAATATATACAACATGACTATTTCACTCATATGGGCGCAGGATGAAAACGGGTTGATCGGAGCCGGAGGACAATTGCCCTGGAGCTTGCCCGCGGATATGGCATGGTTCAGAAAAAACACCATGGACAAGTCCATACTCATGGGACGCAAAACATTTGATTCCATTGGCCACCCGCTGCCAGGAAGAACCAACATTGTTATAACATCACAGGATATGAAGATTGACGGCTGTGCTGTAGCCCATTCGCTGGATGATGCCCTGTCTATTGCCGGTGAAGCGGAAGAGCTGATGGTGATGGGTGGCGCTCAGGTATACAAGCTAGCCCTGTCACAGGCCGACCAGCTCTATATCACCCGGATTCATGCCATATTAAATGGCGATACATATTTCCCCGAATTTGACGAATCCGCATGGCGGGAAATATTCCATGAGCAACACGAAGCGGACACGAGAAATATTCACCCATACAGTTTTCATATTCTGGAGCGAACTAACCTGAACTAATTAACTCTTTTGCATCAATGCTCTGTTCTTCCGGATCATAGAGCGTATAATTTTTATATACTCATCACCACGTTCTGAATACTGCCTCAGCCCCGCAACCAGAACTTCAGCATCCAGCGCTTTCCCCTGATGCCGCATGGACTGACGAATATTACGAAACTGTTCATAAGCTTGAAGTGTATTCATATTCTTTATATAGGCGCGCACGGATGAGGCGGGTGAATCAAATCGTTTAACCTCATGTTGAGCGCCGACGTTACGTCGCAATGGCACAATGCCGCACCCTTTTTGAAGACACCACTGGCCAAAATAATTGTTCGCCTCGCGGGCGAATCTTGAATTGCCCCATGCCGATTCATTAGCCGCCTGTGCAAGCGCCATTTCCAGTGGAACGATATCCACCCTGCTCAATATCTGATTCCAGAAGTTGCCATCAGGCTTACCTTTGAGTGGAACACGATATTCCGTGGAAATTTGTTTTAACCAGACTTTAGCCTGGGCTCGTAAATGCGCTGATAACTTTAATTTCAGCAAACGCTGACGAACGTGTAAAACCCGTATATTTTCGGCATTCAAGATAGGCTTCATCAAAGCAAAGAAACTGCTTTTATCCAGATGGGCAGCATGATCCGGCACGTTGCCTGGCTGTATCTCAACGGGCTGTATCTCAACGGGCTGTATCTCAACGGGCTGTATCTCAACGGGCTGTATCTCAACGGGCTGTATAATATTATTCCCGGTAGCGGGATAATGAAATAATCCTACATAGGATCCAATAAGAATCACAGTTGCCAGCAATGGCGAAAACCACGCCACTGCCTTCCATGTCCGGCTTGGGAACATTTATGAATAATCCGGGTTAGATAGCATAAGAATTCTGTGCATAATATATCGGTATCACCAAAAGTCATTATTCAATTCCAGCATGAATTAAACCCAAGGTCCGACATTGACATGCGGCGCACGCCGCAACCCTTTGATTCGTCTAACATTCCGAAA
>CAZJRL010000119.1:0-1093 GCA_964548425.1 uncultured Zetaproteobacteria bacterium
GTCTTGCATTACCGGCGCATGGAGGTGAACGCATGATACTTTCGATGACTTCTCCGGTTTTTGAAGAGGGGGGAGGCATACCCCCCAGATATACCTGCGAGGGTGAGGATATTTCTCCGCCACTGGTATTTTCCGGAGTGCCTCATGGTACAAAAAGCCTGGCATTGATCGTGGATGATCCTGATGCCCCCGATCCGGCTGCTCCGAAAATGACCTGGGTACACTGGGTACTCTATAATTTACCTCCGGATACGGCAGGCCTGGAAGAGAATATCCACGCCCTGCCTGCCGGAACCATGGAAGGGAAGAATGACTGGCACAGAACCGGTTACGGCGGGCCCTGTCCACCCATTGGCCGGCACCGCTATTTCTTCAAGCTGTATGCGCTGGATACAGCTCTTCCAGATATGCACGGTTCAACCAGGGTGAAGTTGGAGCAGGTCATGCGGAACCATATCCTGGAACATGTGAAACTGATTGGTACCTACCAGAAAAAATAGTTCTTTCCCTTATTCGCCAGGAATATCACCGCATCAAAAATAACGGAGCCCATTGAGCCAATTGCAAAACTCGTGAGCGGCAATTGGCTCTAATGGGTGATCCTGGTTCCCCCGCCAAGAAAAAACGGGAACTCGATGAGTTCCCGTTTCCGCCTTCCCGGGCTTTATTCCTTACCCCTTGCGACGGGGGCATTTAATTACAGGGCGATATCCATCCCGGCAACCAGTGTGTTCAGTGAACCCTGCTGCCTGACAACCGTCGCGCCTCCCGAAGCCCCCATGGATGTTACCAGGTTGCTCGTATTGGTGTAGGCAACAAATCCCTGTACGTTCTGAGCTACCTGGTACAGGCCATAGGCCGTCACGTTGTTGGTTGTTTGTGGGCGCACCTTGGTGTTGGCATTCATCTTCAGATCAACACGGCTTTGGTCCCATTTTATGCCAAACAACAGGCCATCCTGTACAACGTATTCAGCTGCAATAGTGACAGCTCTAACATCCAGCCTTTCATTGCCGGCTGCAATGCTTTTGTTGTTACCTAACGTGATAGCTCCCCACATTTGAATTGGTTCACCATAATTTAAGGCAAAATC
>CAZJRL010000119.1:1193-4240 GCA_964548425.1 uncultured Zetaproteobacteria bacterium
TTATACAGCGTGCCAACCCCGCTATCACCATTCGTAGTACCATGGATGCTGATGCCATCTCCCATCATCAACATCGTACCGCCGATCATCTGGGCAGCATCTACAGCACCGTAACCTAACGGTCTGCGGGACATCATGGTCATGCCATAACCTACGTCATTCTGCACACGTCCAACACGCACCTTGAGCAGGTCATTGAAGTAATAAACGCCTTCGAGCATGCTAATGCCACCGCCGGAGCCATCAGTAGCCAGAGCTGCATCCAGCCACCAGGAAAAGTTGTCATATGCACCGGATGAAATCAATCCGAACTCGCCAAAGCCAATTTTTCGGTTGGATGTCCAGTGGCCCGGAGAGTCTTCAATGAGTGCGCCATCAAGCATGCCCGGACGATGGCCAGGCATCACGACTGCGTCACTGTTGTCAGCAATCGGGCCTGCTCCGGAGTACAAAACCTGTGTACGCACGGTGAACGGGAAGTTGCTGGCAAATACGGCAGCTGGCGATACATCACCCGTATCGAAGTTTTTACCCCGGTCGCTCTGACTGTCCAGATCATCTTTGCCCGGAGCAAAGCGGAAGCCGCGTTCGCGGAAGGCGACGCCCATCTTGGTCAGCTTCGGGAACATTGTATGGCAGGAATTGCACGACATGCCATATTTTCGCGCGAAGACTGGAATTGCTTCAGCATCTGTGGTCCAGAAGGCCAGTGAACTTACCAGTCCGAAGGCCATCAGGCCAAGCATTAACATTTGTTTTCTCATTTTTTCTCCCATGTAGTTGTATTCACCAGAAGGTGGTTAGGAAGAAATAAGTTGAAAGTTATGTGCCAGTTAAATTCGCAGATGACTCTGGCTGGGAATAAGGTATAAAGATGCCTATTATCAATGCGTTAGGATATAAATATTACATTATGCAAAGTGTGTCATGTTCTTTAATATTGGAAAAAATGCACAAAAGACTTCCCATATTCGGGAATTAACCTGCACTATTCATGAATAGTGCAGGTTAGGAGGAGTCTTGATCTTCAAGCTTGCGGTATAGCGTGGACACTCCGATATCAAGCCTTCGGGCAGCCTCTGTCTTGTCTCCGTGGCATGAGGTGATGGTTTGTTGAATCAAGCTACGCTCAAAGTTCTTCGTAACGGAATCCAGTGTTAGTGTACTGCCAGTTGGCAAGGCCTGTTGAAATGGAAGAGTAAAATTTCTGCCAGCTGAAAGTAACAAGGATTTCTCCAGTGTATTACACAATTCCCGTACATTTCCCGGCCATTCCTGGGATTGTAGCCACAGACGTTGTTCCTGGGATAATTCCGGGCATGGCTGAGCCATTTCCTCGCAGAGCTGCTTCAACAGGCGTATGCTCAATGGGATAATATCTTCATGCCTTTTGCGTAATGGCGGAATGTGAATGTTGAGAACGTCGAGGCGATAATACAGATCCTGTCGGAAGATGCCTTCCATAACCATCTTTTTGAAATCATGATTACTAGCTGCAATGACACGGGCACGAAAATTCTGTTCTTTTGTGCTGCCAACCGGCCTGAACCGATGTTCATCGAGCACATGCAACAGCTTCGTTTGCATGACAGTCGGCAATTCGCCAATCTCATCAAGGAATAACGTTCCTTTGTCAGCAGTGGCGAGCAAGCCCTCCCGATCCCGGTTGGCACCGGAAAAAGCCCCACGCTTGTGGCCGAACAATTCACTTTCCATCAAATCCCTGGGTATAGCGGCGCAATTCAGTCGTACGAAGGGTTGATTGTGGTAGTGACTGGTTGAGTGTAGCAGCCGTGCAACAAGTCCTTTCCCGACACCCGTTTCTCCTTCGATCATTACAGGAGACGGGAATGTCGCTGCCTTTTCGATCAGTGAGCGGACTTCCCGCATGGGACTGGAATCACCTAATATAGCTAACTTTCCTCTGGCACGGATATCCGATTCTGCCTGTTGAATTTGACATCGCATGGAAAGTTTTTCTTCCAGTCTTTCCAATCGTGCCATGAGTTCATCGAATCGCAGAGGTTTGGCCACATAATCGTAGGCACCTTCCATGAGAGCCTGAGAGGCCAGGTCACGATTGCCAAAGGCGGTCATTAGAATACATGGAACAGGATTATTTTGAGCTTTCAATGTGCGTAAAAGATCAAAACCATCACCATCGGGCAGGCGGATGTCGCTTAGAATTGCATCGATGCTCTTGTCTTCAAGTTGGTCATAGGCTGTCTGTAGACTGACTGCCTCCAGCACTCCATAGCCTTCCTCCGACAGTACTTCCATAACGCCTTGCCGGATATGTAATTCATCCTCGACAATAAGAATCTTCATGTCATCTGTCTTTCCGGGAGCCAGGCCCGGAAGTGGCTACCATTTCGGTCACTGCGGGCTAACTCAAGACGCCCATGCATGCGTTCCATCAATTCACGGCTGATGGCAAGTCCTATTCCACTGCCCGAACCGCTTTGCCGGGTTGTAAACAGGGGCCTGAAAATTTCCTCCTGGAGTTCCGGTGGAATGCCCGGGCCGTTGTCACAAACATTTAGCGCGATGCCACCCTCCAGACTTTCGGCTATCAATTCTACATAGCCATCTTCCCCACAAGCATCTATGGCATTTAAAAGCAGATTCACCAATACCTGACGCAACATGGATGCATTGGCGATGACCTGTGCCGGGGATGCCCTGAATTCAGTTTTAATTTGTATCCGGTTTCGGTGTGGAGACATCTGGCCCAGTGTTACTGCGCTTTGCAGCACTGTTTTAATATTGATATATGTCAGGCCTGATTCAGCTCCGGATCTTCCATAATCGAGGATATTTCGGATAATCGTTTCAGTACGAGATAACTCATCCATAGCTGCCCGAACGCGTGCCACGGTATCTTCGTATTGTTTTTGATTGAGTTTGCGCAAGGCTGTTTCCAGAGAAACCGATGCGCCTGCCAGTGGATTTCCCACTTCATGGGCAATGCCCGCGGCCATTAGCCCCAGTGCGCGCATTTTTTCATGGTGAGCAGCCATATTGCGGGCATGATTCAACTTAATGTC
>CAZJRL010000120.1:0-4239 GCA_964548425.1 uncultured Zetaproteobacteria bacterium
TCGCGAACCAGACGAAATCCTATGTAGGACCAGTGCAAAAACGGACTGTAGATTCGGCGATCCGCGGAACGCATGCCCTTGGGATAAAAATACCATGCACCGCCGCGTACCGAGCGCAACGCCCTTGATTTGAAATCACTGCCTTTCAATTCGCTGCCATCGTATTCCTCAGCATAGGTGGAGGCTGTCCACTCCCATACATTTCCATGCATGTCGTACAGTCCCCATGGGTTTGGCTTTTTCAGGCCGACCGGATGGGTTTGACTGTTTGCATTGGTGGTGTTCCAGGCATAATCGGGAAAATTCGCGGGGTTATCACCCCATGAGTAGGCTGTCTTCGTACCGGCACGCGCCGCATATTCCCATTCCGCCTCGGTTGGTAAACGATAGTGGTGTCCTGATTTTTTACTTAACCACCTGGCAAAATCCACAGCCTCGTACCATTTGATATTCATCACCGGTCGTTTGTCTCGCCCCCAGCCCTCATCAAGGGGTCTGACATGGTGTGAATGTTTGGCAAAATAATCGTATTGCTTAAAGGTGACTTCATATTTTCCCATCCAGAATCCGGATTTTATCTGAACTTTGTGCTGTTTTTCATCCTCATAGCGATTGAGTTCGCTCTCGGGGCTGCCCATCACAAAGCTTCCCGCTCCGATATAAACAAACTGTATCCCCAGCACCGGTTCCGTCATCTCGTCGCCAGGCCGGGGATGTTGGAGCCGTTTGGCCTGGTCTGATGAAATCTCTGTCTGGTTTTCCGGACTTACATCAGAAGCCGTGCACGGGGAGACAAATAATATTGAAAATATGGTAAGTATTACCGCGGAGAACATAGTAAGTTTAGTATTCATAATCATTTATTTCCACGGAATATGCACACGCTGGAATATATCCATAATCGTGCGGTGGCCAGTTACAATATGGAAGAAAAACATTGTTACATGGCCAATGATGAATATCCACAGGATCTTTGCAAAGGCCGCATGAAGATCAAGCACCAGCAGTGTATCGGCGCGCATGGTGCCATCCGAACGAACACCGAGCATCACATGGGCGCCGGTAAACCCCAAAGCAAGCACCAGCAGAATGCCGGCGCCATGCACTGCGCCGGACAAGACACTTTGTTCTTCAGGCAAGGGGAATCGTCCCCGCAATGTACTGACAATATCGTTGCGCGCCTCTTTGAAGAAGGCTCGGCGATGACGTGTGGTAAACCAGGGAACCATCCGCCCCCATCCATCCTGATCCTCATACAGGATGACAACATAAATGGAAGCGACAAGAAAGGCGCCCCAACCAAAAACCATCATATGAAAATCAAACAGAACCGTGTCAAAGCCGGCTATCTTTCCTGGCTCCAGCACCCGCATAAACTCAGCGCTAATCAGTTGATAAAGTACGCAAACAATCATGCAATAATGTAATACGCGCGTAGTCGTGTTAATGCGCATTAGAAATCCTCCATTAACCCAGAATATGGGAAATCAGGTAATACAGAAACCATACAAAAACAATGAGGCTGAGAACCAGCCCTCCAACCACCTTCTTACGCTCGCTTTGTTTATCTTCTATAAGTGGATCAATCATATGATACCCTTCTCCCGGCTGATATTCACGGCTAATGCATCGCCATACCATGCTCAACTTTCATATCATGTGGCATTCCCTGCCACAATATTCTGGCCTGTTTTTTTGCTTTAGTCAGTTCAGATGAAGATATTTTACCAGTCATCACCCGCAGGCTGTCCCGGGCAAAACGATCTCCCAGCGTCGTGGCAAGCCAGAACCACATAGTAGCCTTAAGACTGTCTTTCTCACCACCATCGCCAAACGCATACATCTGGCCAAGATAAAACTGGGCTTTGGGGTGCCCCTGTATCGCAGCTTTATGCAAGAATTCTCTTGCCTTCACCAGGTCCTGTTGAACTCCGACGCCACGCGCATAGAGCAGGCCCAGTTGATATTGTGCTCGCCTGTTCCCCTGCTTCGATGCTTGCTGAAACAGAACGACCGCGCCCGCAAGCTGTTTCTTCCTGACAAAAATCATGGCCTGTTCATACAGTTGATGGGCAGGTTCCTGGACCAGGCGGCGAAGATCACGAACCGGGGCAACAACCTTAAGTGCACTCCCATCCGTGGCATGTAAAACAAGATTCACACTTTGCCCCTGCTTCAACTCCCGTTTCAAACCGGTAAGCATAATGTGCATGCCGCCAGGCTCCAACTTAACAAAACCATGTGCAGGAATAGTTATATTTCTGACCTCCGACATGTGCATGATTGCGCCCTGCTTCCGCACCCTGTGAATCCCGGATGTTTTCGACACATCAGAGCTGACACGGTCAAACACAACATCCTGATCACCCTCATTGTGCAAAACCATATAGGCTGCAGCTGTATCGACAACCGGTGGCGGCATGCGTACCCATGCATGATCCGCATTTACCTCAGCATATACCGAACCGGCATTAAAAAAGAATACAACGTATGCGCACAAACAAAAGATAGCACGTCCCATTCGCTCTCCTGTTAAAAGACAAGAAACTATTTACCACAGAACGCACAGAGAGAAGGGAAGCTGAAACAGCTTTTATTCCTTCCATCAAATCTTCTTTATGTCCTCTGTGGTTCAATTTCGTTTGCTTCCGATGAACACAACATCCCGTGTGGGATGGATTTATCTGAAGTTATATTGAATCAATCACCATCGCACCGAACAGGAGGATAAGATAGACGATGGAGAAGGCAAACACACGCATGTCACAGTCCTGTTTTGAACGCAGAAACCGTACAGCCATGAACAGGAACATGGAACTCAACAATATAGAAATTAGCAGATACCAAATACCGGCCATACCAAATACATAGGGCAGGATAGCCACAGGAATCAGTGCAAGTGCATAAATGGCAATACGCACTTTGGTCGCCTGTATGCCACAGGCTACGGGAATAACCGGCACGTTGGCGCGGGCATAATCCTCGCGATATTTCAGTGCCAGACTCAAGGCATGCGGTTGCTGCCAGACCACCATGATGGCAAACAGAATCCAGGCTGGCGCACCCAGATCACCCGTTACCGCGGCGTAACCGACCATCGGCGGCACAGCACCTGCAATCCCGCCAAACTGATTTGCCCACGGCGTTGAACGTTTCATCCACATGGTATAAACACCCGCGTAGCCAACCACGCCAACGGTTGTAACCAGGGCAGTCAATGGATTAACCATCAGGGCCATCAGAACAAGCGGAAGAATGGCCAGTAACAATGCGATACACAACACCATCCGTTCGGATACCAGCCCTGCGGCCAATGCCCGCGAATGTGTGCGATGCATCAATTGATCAATATCACGGTCATAATAATTATTAAACATACAGGAACCGGCGGTTGCCAGCCCCAGCGTAAGGAAGGTCCAGAAAATCAGGCCCCAATGTGGCATGACGCCATGATTGCCAAAATAAATCCCTGTTAAAGCAGCGACCAGCGTTAGACCAACGATGCCGGGTTTGGCCAGATCAAACAGTTCGGCAACAGCAGCCCTGGTACGTCTATCGTCTCCGGTTACGGTGTGTTCTATTTTTAGCAACTTTTCTCGCATGATCCCTCCGTGCTAATCTGCCTCATACACTTTTTTAACTCCCTATCTTCGTATTCTCCTTGTTGAATGCCAACATGGCATTGACGTGTATCAATTTCAAAAGCCGTGAGAATGCGCACCCCAAGGGTATAGGGAGGGGTATTGAGGATACGCATTCTCTGGCTCTCGAGCCTGGTTAATCTCCCGCTGGCACCGTCTGGAATGTCGGCTTCGGATTATCAATGTACCGGTACGGATGCCAGTCTTCCGCCACTTCTACCGGCGCCGGGAAATTCCCCTGTCCGGCCACAAGTGCGGAAGATGTCCATTCCAGTGATTGGGATCCCCACGGATTCTGTGTCGACTTCTCTCCCTTGAGCATGCCGTGAATCCATGTCACCAGCGTTAGCAATACACTCAGGAAGGTGATGTAAACGCCAATCGTGGACCAGTGCTGGGCACTCACAATGGTTGCATTATCGGCAAACTGCTGATAATCCATATAGCGGCGCGGCATACCCTCAATACCGGCAAAATACAGTGGTCCCATAACCACATTCATCCCTACAAAGAAGCCAATCGCGGAAAGCTTGGTCAGGAACGCATTACAAATACGCCCGGTCAGTTTCGGGAACCAGTAGAACACACCGGCAAAGGT
>CAZJRL010000121.1:0-4149 GCA_964548425.1 uncultured Zetaproteobacteria bacterium
CAGCCGACGGGACGGTTTCGAGATCACACAAGCCATCGTTAACACCTCCGCCAAAAAGGTCGGGCAGGCGCGCGTTCTGGCCACGGTTCTACTGGATGGTCCAAAGGCTTATGTGTTAACCGCATTCAGCCAACGGGCAAAGTTTGAAGACTACCGTGCGGATTTCGAGGCTATCGCCCGCTCCTTCCGTCATTATGATGTGAAAAAAGATGGCGACGTGCCGCGCATTCATCTCTATATCTGGAAACAGGATGACAACTGGCAACATCTGGCTCAAAAAGACCACAAGATTCTGGGCCGCTTTACCGCCGACAAGCTGGCCGCATTGAACGGCATGGACCTTAACGAATCACCCAAGCCCGGCATGATAATCAAAATCGTACGTTAACCGTGGCCAAACATTGAACCGCAAAGCAAAAACCGGGAATCATTGCTAAAAGTTGACTCTCGCGGTTAAATATATGTTCCTTTTCCGGGTTTTTACCCTTGATAGGGTTCTCCTCTGCAAAACTTTGCGTACTTTGCGGTAAATCTCTCCGGAGCTGGTCTATACGTTTAGCTTTACAGCAAGCCCTACATCCTCAATCCGCCGTTGCATAGCCTGCATCCAGTCCGCGTCCAATGGCGAAACACGCACCGCTTCCGATTGCATGGATGGCCTTGCAACGCCATAGAGCAAAACACCTTTCACCGGCACGGCATCGCGTACTAAATCGGTAAGAAAGCCCAGATATGCCGTCACTTCCACATTATCCGGCGGTTGCCCGTCCCAGTTGAACATGCAGGTCTGAATCCACGTCGGACAGGACGTTGCAGTGATTTCCAGTTGTTTGCACAGTTGAGCGGGGCTTAATGTCACGCCGTTGATGCGTTCAATGCCTTCATCGGTAGCCGAATCCACCTTGAACCATACTTCCCCCTTGTGCCTGGCCATCATTTCAAGCCCTTTTTGAACCTGTGGCCGATGCACGTAGGAGCCGTTGGTAATCAGCACGACGGGGATACTTTCGAGCAGACCGGCGTCCTGTAAACAATGGATAATGGTGTCCGTTACCGTATCGAACTGTTTGCAACCGGTCGGCTCACCATTGCCGGATATGGCCACATCACAGATTTTGCGGCAGTCCTTCGGTACATGCTCTTGCATAAAATTACCATAAAGAAGTTCATCAATAAAATTGTTTAACTCACTGTTTAATAGTGGAATATCAATATCAGGTGATGAACCGCGAATGAGGTCCGGAACCTGACAATAAACGCAGTGCCAGTTGCAGGCATTGTTCGGATTCAGGTTCACACCGATGGATACTCCCCCTGCCCGGCGTGAAACGACGGGATAAACATAGGACAACCCCGCTGCATCCCGGTCATGGTTATCCGTCGTGAGGATGCCAGGGTTATTTGCGTTATGAACAGGCATGGCCTTTGTGAAATATCCGGGTTAAGTCGGCTTGAAACGTTTCAGCGTGAGGTTGGAAAGAAACCCGTAATGTTTGGTGTTGGCTGTAAGCAGAGGTAAGCCGTATTCCATGGCTGTGGCGGCAATCAACGCATCGGCCATCAGCATATGATGGCTGAGACACCACTCCTCCATGAGAAAAAGGGCGTGTTGGCTGATGTTTTCACTGACCGGATAGACAACAAACTGCTTCTGATCCAGAAACCGGTGCAATACCCGCTGTTCTTCCTTATTTCTCAACCCTTGCACCAGTTCCATCCGGGTCACAATTGAAATGCGACGACACTCCATACCCGTTATCACCTTTTTGGCATGTTCATATCCACGCATATGCCAGATGAGGACATCCGTATCAATTAGCACGCCTTCATGCAATATGCGGGTCAAAACTGGCGCCCCCGGCGTAATTCCCGGACATATTTATCCACATCCACATCCTTCCGATCCGCCCAGATGCCAAATAGAGCATCATTCCCGCCGGCGCTGACTGCATCCGTTTTATCTATGGCCGTAAGACGGGCAACAGGCTTGCCCCGCATGCTGATATCTACCGTGTTTCCGCGTGCAGCCTGTTCAAGATAGTCGCCCAAATGTTGGCGTAGCTCTTTGGCATTAATTTTCATCGCTATCTCCAAGTTTAACTTCAATGTTAAACATTAGGCGTTATCAATGTATTCGTCAATAAACAGCCAATTGCAAAAATCAGGGTGGATGATCGAGTATCCGTGCATACAGACGACCGATCAGGTGAATCAGGATAAACGACCCCGCAGCAAGTAGCGGGGAATTAACCCTAAGAGATTAAAGGGTGGTATCCCCTTTGTTGCCGCAAACCCGGTTTCTTCCACCTTCCTTAGCCTCATAGAGCGCCCTGTCGGCGCGTTGAATCAGGCTGGTCAGATCTTCCTTACACAAATGGTTAGCCACACCTGCGCTGATTGTTACATGAAATTCCCTACCCTCACAAAAGAATGACTGTTGCATAAAGAATTTGCGCAAACGCTCGGCAAAAAGACACCCCTCCTCCGGATTACGGGTGATAATAAATGTGGCAAATTCCTCACCACCGATGCGCACCGGAATATCAACCGTACGGCAGGTGTCCAGAATGGCCGCACCCAGGGCTTCAAGCACGCTGTCACCGGTACTGTGACCATAGGTGTCGTTAATATGCTTGAAATGATCCACATCCATCATAATCAGGGCCATGCCGGAAATGACACCGCGGGCATGTGAAGCCAGCATACGATCCACTGCATCGTGCATGTAGTAGCGTGAATAAAGCCCTGTCAACGGATCATGGATAGAGCGTAGATATAATTCATCGCGCTCCTTCTCAACGGAGCGATAAATAACTTCACGTTCGATGGCCACCATCAGCGGATCACAGAGCTGACCAATCGCTTCATCCATCTCCGGACTGATATCCACATCTTCCGTCAGATTCAGCACGACAAGTGCCTGCATGACACGGTCGTCAGTATGCAGCGGCACAAACATGCGTTTCCCGTCATCTTCCTTATAGCAGTATTTTATTGGCCGGGTTGCATCCTGCCTTGCGACTGCCTGGCTGAAGAAATCCGGTTCATCCACCTCTTCGCCGCGATAGCGGTTGGCGGGACCAAGGTACAGCAGTTTTTCTCCATGATGCCCGGCGTAGAACTCGAGTGCATCCAGACTGAAGACTTCAGCCATCACAGGCATCAGATGGTGCACGATATCACGGAAATCGCGGTACAGCATAATGGTCTGTAGAGCCTGTTTGAGCATATGGTTGATCGCCATCAACCTGTGTATTTCCGTATCACCCCTGGCCATCAAAAACAGACCGCAATCCAGCCCCTTGAGTTTGCGGAACATGAAATGCACCAGTTCCTTGCGAATAATAGAGCCATGCTGGGGCGCAATGATCTGGACAGGCCACTTTTCCAGCGCTCTCAGGCCGTGCTGCACAATGTCGCGGCTGGGCATATAATGCTCATGGAATGCCTGGATATTATCGAAATGTGTTTCATCTTCGGCATACAGGCTCCATTTCTCGGTAAATCCGCCAAAGATGTCGCTGGAAAACAACACGCCTGTAGCCTCATCAAAGGTTGTAAATGCGCCGGGAAAATGCATGTAGGGGGTCAGCGTGAATTGCAGGGTTCGATCATTCAATTCAAGCTGCCAGTCGTGTTCTTCTACCTGCCAGAATGGCAGATTCTTCAGGCCGTAGTGTTTCAGTAATGCGGCCGCGCGCCAGTGTGTAATCAGCAGCGCATCATCGCGGCTGATCATTTGATCAATCAGCCCCATCGCACCGGTTATATCCGGATCCTGATGATGACAGATAAAATAGCGAATATTTGAGAAGGGTATAATTTCTTCAATCTTCTTCAGCGTATGCGCAAAGGTCAGGGAAGAACCGGGATCAATCAATACGGACTGATTGCCATTCTCAATCAGGTAAACATGGCACTGAAACACGTCACCCGGCAGATAGTGCCCCACCCACCATGTACGATCAGCAATTTCCACGGCATGATCGTAACCCTGCTTATTCATGAATCGCCGTGGTGATCACGCCTGCCTGTGCGCCTGCTTGCGCGCTGCGCGCAGGCAAGTGAATGCACGCAGCATTTATGAATAATCCGGGGTAAGAGGCCATATCCTGATTATTGCTTGCTGAAGACCGGCTGGCAAGGCTA
>CAZJRL010000122.1:0-4102 GCA_964548425.1 uncultured Zetaproteobacteria bacterium
CAGATATGCTGTTTACAAAAGGACGCGCATTGATGCCTTTCCTGCCATTCAGGCTAAAACTTCAAATCGCGGCAACCTTGCGCGGAGGACGCAGAATTCTGCGGGAAGTGCAACATTCGCACGATCCGCTACATCAGCGGCCCGCCCTGCAAAAACACACATGGCTGTTTCTGGCGCCGCTGGTTCTGGCCGATGCCCTTTCACCACCTTACCGCGGCGCTGTAGAATCCGTATGACATCCCGTCAATATTGTGAAGATAAAACAAGAGGATCGGGTTCCTCTTTCTTTTACGCGTTCCTCTTTCTGCCCGAAGAACAGCGCCGGGCCATGATGGCCCTGTATGCATTTTGCCGCGAGGTCGATGACATTGCCGATGAGGTCAGCGAACAGGATGTGGCCATGCAGAAGCTGCATTTCTGGAATGAAGAGCTGGACCGCACTTTTGCGAACCAGCCACGTCACCCCGTTGGCAAGGAACTGAATTGGGCGCGGCAACACTTCCATCTTCCCGAAGAACTGTTTCTCGAAATTCTGGATGGCATGCGCATGGATGTTAACCATCACCCCATGCTCAAACCGGCTGATCTGGCGCTGTATTGTTACCGGGTGGCCGGCGTGGTCGGGCTGCTGACCATAGAAATATTCGGTCATCAATCACGTCAGGCATCTGATTTTGCCACCACGCTGGGAGAAGCGCTGCAATTCACCAATATTCTTCGGGATATGAAAGAGGATGCCGAACGAGGGCGCATCTATATCCCGCAACAGGACAGGATTCGCTTCGGCGTAGCTGATCAGGATTTCATGGAGGGAAATATGAGCACGGGTATGCAATCCCTCATTGCACATTATGTGGACAAGACCGACGCCCTTTATGCCAGGGCGCTTGATTTTCTTCCGAATGAGGACCGCAAATCACTGCGCCCCTCCCTGCTCATGGGTGCTATTTATTATGCTCATTTCAAACGCATCCGGAAAAATCCGTATACTTTGTGGACGCAACCACCCCGCCTCCTCCCTGTTCACAAAATATGGATTGCCTGGCGCATGTGGCGTTATGAAAAAAAAGCAGCCCGAAAAGGATTGCCTGCGACATTTGATATCTAACCCGGATATTCACCGCAGGGGACGCAAAGGACGCAGAGGGGAATGATGTGCATGTTAAACCTGGATCCAGCCTCAGTCTGTTCCTCGTGTGGACAACAATGCTTCTTTCTATTCTTTGCGTCCCCCGCGGTGAGAAAATATAGATGACAGGCGAACGAAAACGTATTGCCATTATTGGTGGCGGGCTCTGCGGTTTGACATGCGCCATTCGTCTCGCAGAATATGATTTCGATATTGAAATATTCGAGGCGGCCCCCATGCCCGGAGGCCGCACCCGCTCCTTTTTTGATACACGCATCCATCAATGGGTGGACAATGGCCCCCACCTGCTTGCAGGCGCATACCACCACACCCAACGCTTGCTGCAGGAGGCAGGCGCGAATCAGTATATCCACTGGCAACCCTCCCTCGAATTACCCTTGTGGGATCATGAGCGTGGATATTTCCAGCTTGCTCCAAAGCGTTATATTCCGTTTGCCCTTGCCATGCCTTGGGCTTGTCTTCGCCTGCCGGGACATCGTTCGGACAGTTGGACCGCTCTGGTCCGGTTGGCCATGGCCAACCGCAAATCTATTGATGACTCCGGTATGAATGATCACACCACTGTGCATGACTGGCTTCAGCACATCGATGTCCCTCACGTACTTGTGCGTGATTTACTGGAGCCGCTCTGTCTTGGCGTGATGAATGAGTCCATGCAAACCGCCAATGCCAGAAGCTTCTCACGTGTCCTGCGTGAAGCCTTTGACAGCCATGCCTCCGCCCGCCTGGGATGGTTTACGCAGCCTTTGAACAAGGCCATGGTAGAACCGCTGGTGCAACTGGCGGAATCACGTGGTGTCCGTATTCATACGGCTACGCGCGTTAAAGCCCTGGATGTACGGGATAGAGAAGTTCATATGAATACAGGTAATACACACAAAATATATGACACCGTTGTCATGGCCCTTCCCGCTCGCGCCCGCAATCGTTTGTTAAATGAAAATACGGGAGAAATAGAAACACGCTGCATCACCAATATCCATCTCTGGTTTTCGGATGCGGATGCACTGCCAAAGCCTCTTGTCGGAGGTATTGGAACAACCGGACAATGGTTCTTCGATATCAGCCAGCAAATGCCGGAACAGACTGTATCACCCTATCGCCATATATGTGCCGTAATCAGCGCCGCCACGCGTGACCTTTCCCGACAGCAGTATATCCCTGAAGTGTGCCGAAATATTCAGGGTATCATGGGCAGGAAGAAGACGATTGTACCTGCGTATGTCCGTGTGGTACGGGAGTATCATGCCACCACCCAGGTTCGGGCAAAAGTATCAGATATGCATATGCCGGAACGCATCATTGACGCTTCGGAAGCGCCGTTACCCGGTGAATTGCCAGCTACGATTGAAGCCGCTGTTATCCGCGGCGAACAGGCTGCGAATCACTGCCGATTTACCTGCAACAGCTGATATTATTCACTTTTTCCCTATCTGTTATGTGGCATGAACTTATTTCGGGCAACAGGTTAATTAAAACTTTTAGATAAGTTTATAACTAGCTGTTTCTATTATGTAATTTACGGAGCTTATTTTTTAGGCATGTGACAGCAGTATGTCATCCTTGGCCAAGACTAAAGTCACAGGGTAAATTCATCCACAAAGTTATCCACAGATTCTGTGGATTAAATCGTTAAGTGCTTTTGTTACCACAAGTTAGCTATAAATGATCGCTATTCCGTCAGCAATCCCCACTCAATAGCTCTTGCGAATTGCCCTCCGGCAGTTCATCGCACATGCTTATGTTTATGGAAGCATTAGTATATTCTTTCAGCATGAATGAGCCGGAGCTTCGTCATTATTCCATGCTGGACATCTTAATCCTGGAAACAGATCATATCCTCAACAACATCTTCTGCGAGCAAGCTTCCAGCCGCGGTTACCCTGCCGATATATGCACGGATGCTTCCACACTCTCTGCGCAGGGGAAAAAACATGCTGCCGGGTTGATGCGTGTTAATCATGCCGGTGAAGTTTCCGCCCAGGCATTATATCAGGGTCAGAGTCTAACTGCCCGTGATCCATCGCTGCGAATCAGGTTGAAATCCGCATCCATTGAAGAAAGCGACCATTTGAACTGGTGCAGGCGCAGACTGGAGGAATTGGGCGAAAAACCTTCCATGCTCGACCCGGTCTGGTATCTGGGATCACTTGCTCTGGGCATCACTGCCGGTATTGCCGGAGATCGCTGGAATCTTGGCTTTCTTGCTGAAACCGAGCATCAGGTTGTCCGTCACCTGGATAACCACCTCAAACAATTGCCGGGAAAAGACGCAAGAAGCCGTGCTATCGTCACTCAAATGAAGGAGGATGAACTGGGCCATGCCCGACTGGCTGAAGAGCTGGGGGCCGCCGAACTTCCTTCATCCGTCAAAATTCTAATGAAGTTTACTTCAAAAGTAATGACTACACTTTCTGAACGGCTTTAACCCGCATTATCCTAGGATTATTCCATACGTGGAAAAACAGGATTAGGTCTGGCGCATTCGTGCCCTGCCTTTAACAGGCCCCACCCGCCATGCGCCAGCATGGTGATATCCCCGATATTCACCGGTGCATTCAGAATCTGGCTGAGCATCTCTTCGCTTTTTTGCGGCATAAACGGTGCGATCTGAATAGCCACCAGACGAAGGGTCTCAATCAGATGATACAGTACAGTATTCAGGCGCTCATCATTGCCATTTTTTGCCAAAGACCACGGAGCATTTTCTTCCACGTAGCGATTGCCATGTCGTACAACGGCATTGATATGCTCCAGCGCCTCATGAAATGCCTGACGCCCCAGAGCCTCTTCCACACCACGCTGCATCGCCTCCACATCCGCCATCAAAGTGCGATCGCGCGCTTCTTCGCTGCCGGTGCGTCCCAGCACCCCTTTCCTGTATTTATGTAACATTGAAAGACTGCGGTTAAGCAGGTTGCCAATATCGTTGGCCAGTTCCGTATTGTAACG
>CAZJRL010000123.1:0-4070 GCA_964548425.1 uncultured Zetaproteobacteria bacterium
TGGCCTCATTTGGGGCAACAGCGCTTCGGCCATAATTAGTGTTAACAGGCCCTAGCCTGCACCATCCTTCAGCCGCAGTTCCACGCTCAGGGCATGGGCGTCAAGTCCTTCACGATGTGCCAGGTGTGCGGCGGCAGGACCAACCGCAAGGACGCCTTCACGATTGGCGCGGATAATACTGCTGCGCTTGGTGAAATCGTAAACGCCAAGCGCGGAAGAAAAACGTGCCGTACGATTTGTTGGCAACACATGATTGGGCCCCGCAACGTAATCACCCAGTGCTTCCGGCACAAAATGGCCAAGGAAAATAGCCCCGGCATGCCGGATGTACGGCAATAATACATCCGGATCCTCCAGTGCCAGTTCCAGGTGCTCCGGTGCAATGCGATTGACGACATCCGCGGCAGTGGCCAGATCAGGCACATGAATCAGTGCACCGTGGGTTTCCGCTGATATACGTGCGATTTTAGCGCGGGGGAGGGTGGCCAGATGCTCTTCAATTTTTTCCGCAACAGCATTGATCAGACTGGTATCGGTGGAAATAAAGATACTTTGGGCAGCCTCGTCGTGCTCGGCTTGTGACAGAAAATCCATGGCCAGCCATGCGGGATTACCGCTGTCGGCTACAACCACAATCTCCGAAGGGCCGGCGATCATATCAATGCCGCAGATGCCGAACACCTGCTTTTTGGCGGCGGCGACATAGCGATTACCCGGTCCGACAATCTTGTCTACGGCGGGAACCGCCTGTGTGCCATAGGCCAGCGCTGCTACAGCCTGGGCACCACCGATGGCAAAGACGCGTTGTACACCACTGATATGCGCGGCAGCCAGTACCAGATCATTCACTTCACCGGCCGGTGTCGGAACCACCATGACAATTTCCTCTACACCGGCCACCTTCGCGGGAATAGCATTCATCAATACGGATGAAGGGTAGGCGGCCTTGCCTCCCGGAACATAGAGTCCGGCGCGATCCAGCGGCGTAATACGCTGCCCCAGCGTCAGGCCTGCATTATCGGTAAATTCCCAGTTTTCCTGCCGTTGATGCTCGTGATAAGCACGAATGCGCGATACTGCAAATTCCAGAGATGCCCTGTCCTTATTGTTCAGGGATGCCCACGCCTGATCCATGCGCGCTTTGGGTATTTCAATGTTCGTGGGCGTACAATTCCAGCCATCAAATTTTTGTGTATATTCACACAGTGCTTTGTCCCCGTGCTGATGAACATCGCGAATGATGTCGGCTACGGTCTGTTGTACATCCGTTCCGGTATCGGTTTCACGTGACAGCAGCGCATCGAGTTCATCGTTGAAATGACTGTCGGCGGCATTTAAACGTTTTATGTTACACATTTTGACCTGCATTCATTTACGGCATCTGAAAATGCGTTAATCACCGGAGTAATGCGTGATTTTCTGGTTGCAAAACTTGCAGGATTTACCACCAGACGACTGGAGATATCATACAGTGTATGTTCTTCCACCAGATGATTGGCAGCCAGCGTGCCGCCCGTCTCCACCAGATCAACAATCCGGTCCGCCATGCCAACCAGTGGTGCCAGTTCCATGGAACCGTACAAATGAATGATATCCGCATGCACGCCTTCGGCCATGTAATACTGTTCCGTCAGGTGGTCATATTTGGTGGCAACCCTGATACGGTTTCCAGCCTTTGGTTTACCTTTGGCGACCAGCTCCGCTGGGCCGGCAATACATAAACGACAGCGGCCGATGGCAAGATCGAGTGGCTCATAGACGTGGGGGCGATGTTCCAGTAGCAGATCACGTCCGACAATACCCATATCGGCAGCTCCCTGTTCCACATAAGTGCAAACATCAGCAGCACGGATTAAAAGGAAACGGACACCGTTTTTGGTATCAATCATGAGCTGGCGGGTGGTATGCAAATCCTCCTCTGGCCTTAGCCCCGCACACTCCAGCAATGGTAACGTTTCCCCGAGGATACGTCCTTTGGACAGGGCAATGGTGAGTGGGCGAGTGTCTTGTCTCATAAATTCGCTATCCCCCCGGAACTTTGTCCATGGGCCAGGGCAAGGCTGGCACTCCGGAACAGTGTGGGATTGGGTGTTACACGTTTGATGGATGCGCCGAGTGTTCTCAGTTTTTCCTCAATGCGTTCGTAGCCCCGGTCAATGTGGTAAACGCGGGATATGGTTGTTTCGCCTGCGGCGGCCAGCCCTGCCAGCACAAGGCTGGCCGATGCTCTCAGGTCGGTAGCCATTACAGGAGCGCCGGAGAGAGATTTAACCCCGTCCACAACGGCTGTGTTTCCGTTCAATACAATATTTGCACCCATGCGGCGCAATTCCTGCACATGCATAAAGCGGTTTTCAAATATTGTTTCACTAATCACGCTACTACCACAGGCTGTACACATTAATGCCATGAACTGGGCCTGAAGATCCGTGGGGAATCCCGGGTGTGGGCTGGTCTGGATATTCACGCCCTGTAACCTTTCACTGGCACGGCATGTTATCCAGTCTTCACCCGTTTCGACATGAGCGCCAGCTTCGCTGAGACGCGCAAGAAAAGCGTCCAGCATATTTTTCTCGATGTGCGTCACTGTGACTTCGCCACCGGTAATCAGGCCGGAAACAAGATAGGTGGCGGCTTCAATCCGGTCGGCAATGACGGATACTTCAGCGCCATGCAGCTGATCCACGCCCTGTATGCGAATGCATCCGCTTCCATCTCCCTCAATATGCGCACCCATCTGCCTGAGAGCCTTGGCGAGATTCACCACCTCGGGTTCACGTGCAGCATTTTCCAGTATACTTTCCCCATCAGCCAGTACCGCCGCCATCATCAGGTTTTCCGTTCCCGTCACGGTCACCTTGTCAAAAACAATGCGTGCTCCCCGCAGTTTTTTATGGACTTCCGCAACGATATAGCCTTCTTCAACCCGTATTTTCGCGCCCATGCCTTCCAGCCCTTTCAGATGCATGTCCATGGGCCTGGCGCCAATAGCGCAACCGCCAGGGAGACTGACGCGGGCCTGCCCGAAGCGGGCCAGCAGCGGGCCAAGCACCAGGGCTGACGCACGCATGGTCTTGACCAACTCATAGGGCGCTTCGGGCAAGGAGTCTGAAGACGTATCCACACGCACCCGCCCTTTGTCGTCCATGGACACATCCGCTCCCTGATTGGCCAGCAGCGTCATCATGGTGGTAATGTCCCGCAAATGGGGAATGCGGTGATAGGTCATGGGGCCATCCGCAAGAATACCTGCCGCCAGCAAGGGTAAAGCAGCATTTTTTGCGCCACTGACCTCCACCGTGCCGGAAAGCGGCCGGCCTCCCTGTATGATAATACTATCCATTGGCGATAAGTATTTTTTTTATATAGAGCTTCTTGTAAAACTCTGGGTGGATGAGCGGCAATCCCGCTTTGAGTCCGTTTTCGGGATTGAATGAGCTGCATGGTGGTTCCATGGAGCGAAATTCAAGCTCGGAAATGGACTGAAACGGGGCAGCCGATCGCCGCTCACGAGTTTTACAAGAGGTTCTACAGCCAGGCGAATCAAGAGCTTGTGCCATGTGTATGTGGCTAATTGTTTTTCCCGGGATCATATCGTAGCGCAAGCTAACCGAAGGCTTGCAAACATGGAACATTCACTTCCTTGTGAAATCAAGGATGGTTTGCCTTTCCTTTGTGTCTTCGTGTCTTTGTGGTTCAATCCTGTATGGTTCCGGGTTAGGGGAGCGTATGTCCGTTTATACAGAACTGTCACATGATGATGTTGAAAGCATTCTTGCTGAATATACGCTGGGTGCGCTCAGCGCCTGCGAAGGCATTGCCGCGGGCATCGAGAACAGCAATTTCTTTGTAACGACGGACAACGGGCGTTATGTACTGACGATATTTGAACGCTTGAATGCCGGTGAACTGCCGTATTTCATGCGTTTAATGCATCATCTGGCGGGGGAGGGGGTTGCCTGTCCGGATGTGATGGTGTGCAAGGATGGATCGCTGTTGTTTGAGTTTGCCGGAAAGCAGGGGTGTATCGTGTCCTGCCTGCCGGGGAAAACACTGGATATTCTGAATGA
>CAZJRL010000124.1:0-4067 GCA_964548425.1 uncultured Zetaproteobacteria bacterium
TTTCCGGCATATTCCGGGGACATCTGGCGCCGCCTGAAGAAAGAGGGGCCTTGGCAGGTGCGATACACGGGTTCGGTATTCTATTGCTGATTGCCCAGGGATTTACCGGCGCTTATGTGATGCTCGGTGTTCGCTCGGATGGCACTATGCGCGCTGATACGCTGTTGTTCCTTGATTTTCACTCATTTTTTGGAGTGTTGCTGTGGATATTTCTGATTGGCCATGTAAGCATGTTTATTTGCCACCTTCTGTTTGGGCATCGTACGATTCTGGATGTGTTCCAACGCGTGAATATCCCGTGGAAATAATGAACATGTTTTTGGGTCGAAAAGTTAAATTTTCTATGTTCAGCGCGCAGATACTGTTCGCCTTTTTAATGTTGTCTCCTGCCATGGGAATTGCTGCTGATAAAAGCCATCAAAACGAGGCGGTGGTGTCGCCATCTGATCAGGTAGAACAATCGCAACATCCCAGGCGTGGCGACGAGATAACGGAACCAGTGCTGGGGATGCAGTTCGTCTATATCGAACCAGGTAGCTTTGTGATGGGCAGTCCCGAAAGCGAACTCCATCGCTATCCGGATGAGAAGCAGCATGATGTACGGATTAAGCCCGGCTTCTGGATGGGTAAATATGAAGTGACATTTGAGCAATATGACGCCTTTGTTAAGGCCGCGCACTACGCCAGGCCGCTTGATGAGGGATGGGGGCGAGGCAAACGGCCGGTCATGGACGTTAAATGGTTCGGGGCCACGGATTTTGCCCGCTGGTTAAGCAGAAAGTCAGGACGCCACTATCGCCTTCCAACCGAGGCGGAATGGGAATATGCGGCGCGCGCGGGTACAACGACGGCGTATTCATGGGGTGATAACCCGGCCGATTTTCCGGATTATGCATGGAATACCACCAATGCAAATGGCCGGACGCACCCGGTTGGGCTGAAGAAGCCAAACCCATGGGGACTGTATGACATGCATGGCAATGTCTGGGAGTGGACGGCTTCGACCTATTCGGAGGAATATGATGGCAGTGAATTAAAAGGCACCAGCCGCAAATCGAAGGCGCTGCGCTCCGTACGTGGAGGCGCCTGGTACTTTTACCCCAAAGGCATGCGCTCCGCGGATCGCCGTCTCTACAGTCCATGGCTGCACTGGTCCTACATAGGATTTCGTCTGGTTCGCGATCCATAATAGCTAATCTTTGCGAATGCCCAACTGGTATTCCTTAACGCCATCCGGGTGATAGATCTCCAGGGCCGGGAGCACGAGCGTGTAGTGATTCTGTTTCGCCCATTCTTTCATGGCCTTATAGGCCTTGTATGAGCCAAGCAATGTTCCTCCCGTGAATGTCGCGGTGACGGCTTCCCGTTCCGGAAATTGTTCTTCGTCCAGTGGCGCCGGCGCAACATCGCCATTTTTAAGCAAATATCCGACCTTGGCGCGCCGCTGACTTTCAGGAGTGCTGCCGGTATCGTCAAGCAAGAGGGCGCATGGCGTCTCTGCTTCGATACCAGCTTTCTTTAAATATTCCTCGGCTTTTTCAATGGATGGCTCAATGTTGTTATAGGGGCCGACATGCGGCAGGTAGGCGATCCGATATGCAGGGGAGACATCCTGAATCACACGGACATTTGAAAACAAACCAAGGAAATACATGATGCCGGTTCCACCAAAGAGCGTGGTTACTGCCCCAATGAATATGGCGATGAGAAGTTTATTTGAAAGATGTCTGGGCTGTTCCGGCATGAAGAATTCCTGTATGGGTTTGGTCTTGATGATATACTATCAGCACCATGGTATTTCACCTCTTCATGCGGGTAAAGGCATTTAATCCGGTTAACTTCTCAGGCTCATGGTTTCATGTTAGCCCGGACTTTTTGCGATTTCATCATGAATGAGGCTCTGGAAAAAAAACGGGTGAACAAGGGGCTGCTTCTTTTCAGCGCCCTGTTGGCAGTGCTGGTGGTTGGGTCCTTTACGGTGAAAGTCATCATCAGCAGACCAGACATTAAGGTAACCAAACATAAAATAACCCGTGTGGAACGGGATGCCTTCAGGGAACAGGTCAACGGGATGGTAGCGCATTATTCGGTTCGCCTGGAAGGAGGCCTTCCCATAGTGCATCCACCGGCGGGTTCCGACATCTATCTTCTGGCCCGGAATTATGATTGGGGAAAGTTTATTCTTGAACTGGAGAAGGGAATGCTCTACCGCTTACATCTGGCAAGCATGGATATGCGCCATGCGATTGTGGTGCATGAGTTGAAGTTGATGTACCGCATCAAGCCGGACGAGATTAAGGTCATCGAATTCAAGCCGGTCAGGGCAGGCCGATTTAAACTAATTTGCGGAGAATTTTGCGGTCCAGGGCATGCCAGCATGACCGGAACGCTCATTGTCGTAGAGCCGTAAACCTGTCCGAGTCGTTGGCAAAGCCGGAACCAAACAAGATTGAAGCACGCAGGCACAGAGAGAAGATCGAGAGATGAGCTTATTTATTGGCTTGGGGTGGTTGTCTCCGGGGTCTTCAACTGAGGATCAGGGGGAGGATTGATGATATTCATCAGAAAATAGGCCATGATAAAAAAAATGATAAAAAATATAATATTCCGATGCGGAAGCCGCTTACCGCGCGACTGCTCAAAGCTGTTCATGATCCAGTCTGCCGCACTATAAAGAACGATACCGCCCAAGGTATAATAGATGGCAAATTCCATGGTTAAATATAACGGCAGGGGCTTGCCGGATCTGACAAGCCCCTGCCGATTGGCTTTCTAGTTATAGAGTCTTGAGAAAATCGATGATCTTATCCACGTCCTTTTCCTTGACCTTGACCTTCATCTTGGTCTTGGCCTTGGGATCGCCCGAGAATTCCTTGACCGCCGCCTTGGTGTTGAGAATCCACTTACGCAGATGCGCTTCATCCCAGACCCAGCCTCCTTTCTTTAGAGCGGGGCTGTAATGCTTGAAGCTAGCCACGGATCCCGCCTTTCTGCCAACAATTCCTTTCAGGCCAGGCCCGACTTTATTCTTTGCAGTAAAGTTATGACATATCTTGCACTTAGCCGCAGGGCTTTTTGCCACGGCCTGTTGGACAGGCGTCAACCCGGTCACTGCCACAAACGCCAACGCAATAAACAGAATCTTTTTCACACTTACCTCCACATAAATAAAATTTTATAGATACGATTACTATTCAGGTTAATTTACTTAATTTACTGAAGACGAAATCGTACTTACTAGGGCCAAGTATACCTTGATGTACATCAAAGATAAAAGGGGGAAACACTGCCTGTTGTTCCGCGGACGGGTGTAGAAAATGCGCTATCTTGCAGTTCGGGAAGATTGACTCCCTGAATTTGACCTAAATCAATGTCATAGTGATTTAGTCTGATAATTATTGTGGTTATCAATTTATAGGGCAGAGGAGGCTTATGATGACTGATTCTTCGATTCAAGATCAGGATGCGGATCCGGTAGCAGGCTGGCAGGCATTTCTGGATGATCCGTCCATGTTGCTGTTTCTTGGTATTGCAAGCCCGACGCTGCTTTACACGCTCTGGGGCGTCATGGAGGTGCTTAGCGTGCCGGTGGCAGGGTATTGATGAGATAAATATGACTGCCGCAACTGAGATGTCCGGATTAAGTCCCAAGGAACGCAGGGCGCGAAATTGGCTCGTGGCCCTGTTTGTTTTTCTGGTTGTCTTTGCCTCGGTTGTTCTGGTGTGCGGCGTGCTGTCAAGGATTTATCCTGATTCCGGCATTCCATTTGTATGGATGGCCTTTCCGGTCGGGCCCCAACCGGCTCCAATTCCATAAGTTACATAAAATAAAGGGAGGAGATGTATATGAGCTACACAAGTTTGGATCCCGTACCACATCGTCACTGGTGGCGGTTACCTGTGGGTCCCGATGAAAAAATATGGATTACTGTTGCCTATGCCTGGTGTCTGGTTATGGTGGTCTGGATGGTTGGTTGGTTTTTCGTTGGCAACCAGAATCAGGCCGGCGAGTCATTCCGTGTCACTCCGGACGGATTTGCGAACAAGATGGACCAGATGATCGAGAA
>CAZJRL010000125.1:0-4066 GCA_964548425.1 uncultured Zetaproteobacteria bacterium
AGATTGAACGGGTGAGGAACCATGGCGCGCACCATGGATGCTGTGATACCGGCCAGTGCGGTTGCCGTGAGAGATTCAAACCAGCCGACCTGATGGAATACATGCAGGCTCCATCCGCATGTAATCATGACTGTAGTGATCAGCCCCAGATGTCCCGGAAGGGTTTGCATGGGATTGGCGGGGAATTCCAGCTTGAGTTTTCCTGGTCGGTCCAGCCAGTGAGCCAGCGGTAGTCCGAGGCAGATACTCAAGGCGGCACCAAAGCCGAATTCTGGAAATGGCATTGAAAAAGAAGTGGCTATTCCCAGTGCTGTAACAAACATAACCATGGGCCATGGCCACGACATACCATCGGACCACGCCTGCTTAATCTGCTCAGGGGAGGGTCTCCTGATGGAAGAAACCAGTAGAATAGCAATAACAAACAGGCTGATGGCGGCAAAGATAGATACGGTTTGTTTGTATACCGGCCAGAATAGTACCCATATCCCCGTGAGTGACCACAAAGCCCGCAGTATCAGGGAGGACGGGACATGATGTCTGGTCGCGATGAGTGACAACCAGCAGCCCTGGAGCAGTCCAATGGCAAACAGCATGGTGATGATGATGTCCAGTTGCGGCATGGCGGCAGGATAGGGCCTGTTCACATAAAATCCAAACGACGCCTGGATTTTATGTGAACAGGCCCTGGTCCAGACCGAAGCATAAATGCAGAATAAATTCTACCACGAAGACACAAAGGCTCGAAGGGATGCAGGAAAAAACAGGACAGATTGATTCAGGAGCTGATACAGGTGGAAAGTGTCTTTACTTTGTGGCTTTGTGCCTTTGTGGTGCGATCATATGGTTTGGGTTAATATCGCCTCATGCAAAGGAGGGAACCATGACCCAGGATGAAATGAAACAGAAGGTTGCTGAAGCGGCACTGGAGTATGTCAGGACCGGGACGTTTATCGGTGTTGGCACAGGATCAACTGCCAATATATTTATTGATGCACTGGCAACCATGAAAGATAACATCATGGGAGCCGTAGCCAGTTCCGAGGCGACGGCAGTGCGGCTTGCCGGACACGGAATCCCGGTACTTGATTTGAACGAGACATTGCAAAAGACGGATGCGCTGTCTGTTTATATTGACGGCGCGGATGAGTTCGATTCCGGCAAGAATCTGACCAAGGGTGGCGGGGGGGCGTTGACGCGGGAGAAGATTACCGCAGCGGCCAGCGAGAAATTCGTCTGTATTGTTGATGAAACGAAAAAGGTTGAATATCTGGGTGCATTTCCATTGCCGGTCGAAGTGATTCCGATGGCGTATGAACTGGTGTCCGGCATGCTTGTAAGACTTGGAGGCACAGTGGTGTTGCGAGAGGGATTCACCACCGATAACGGTAATATTATTATCGATGTACACGGGTTAACCATTACTGACCCGCCCGGACTGGAAGATGAATTGAACAGCATCCCCGGCGTAGTAACCAATGGCATCTTTGCCCGTCAACGGGCAGATATCGTGCTTATGGGTACGCCGGATGGTGTCAAAACGTTTGACTGATTGTCATGCCCGGCACACATAAGCTATTGCGGAAAATAATGAAAGAATCGCGGGAACGGTAAAACTGTATATATCCGATTTTGATTATGATCTGCCTGGGCATTTGATTGCCAGGCAGCCGCCGGCTGAGCGTGATGCATCGCGCCTGTTGCACATGCTGGATGATTGCATAGCCGATCGTATGATTCGTGACTTGCCTGACCTGGTGCAGGCTGGAGACGTGTGGGTGATTAATGATACCAGAGTGATTCCGGCGCGTCTTTTGGGCCGGAAGAAGAGCGGCGGTAAGGTGGAGTTACTGTTGCTGGAACCCACGGGTGAGGATGATGTCTGGCTGGCTTGGGGGAGATCGAACAAGCCGTTAAAATCGGGAGTCGAGGTTGAAATCGCCGACGGGTTCTTCGCTGAGGTGCTGGCGCGGGATGGCAAGGAAGTCAAAGTGCATCTACGGGCGGATAATGTGGCTGCCGCCATAGAACGATACGGGCATATGCCTTTGCCACCGTATATTGACCGGCCGGATACCGAGGAGGACAAGGCGCGCTACCAAACGGTGTTTGCTACGAATATGGGTGCAGTGGCCGCACCCACGGCGGGATTGCATTTGACGCCGGAACTGATGCGGAAGATGGAAGTATCGGGTGCGGTATTTGCGCATGTCACCCTGCATGTCGGACCTGGAACCTTTCAGCCGGTACAGGTGAAGCATACTTCCGACCATACGATGCATGAGGAGGCTTATGTGGTTCCGCGGGAAACGGCGGAGATGATCAATCAGGCCAAATATGAAAGACGAAGGATTGTAGCGGTAGGTACGACCAGTCTGCGTACGTTGGAAGCAGCAGGTCAGACGGGAAAATTGCGGGCCGGAGGCGGACGAACCGATTTGTTTATTACACCCGGTTACAGATTTCGTATGGTAGATACACTGCTGACCAATTTTCATCTTCCCCGTTCGACTCTGTTGATGCTGGTGTGTGCGCTGGCGGGCCGGGAGCGTATTTTGAATGCATATTCATATGCAAAAAAGCACGGATACCGTTTTTACTCCTATGGCGATGCAATGTTTGTACACTTATCAAAATAAATGACTGCTTCGAAGCCATTTATTTTGATAAAATACCGCTGATCCACAAGCCAATATCTTTAATCTCCTGCGGGCAGACGCGGTGTTCCATCGGATAGCTATGCCACTTGATATGGCAGCCTGCTATCTCAAGTTTCCGGCGTGAGGCCTCACCTGCGGCGTAAGGTACAACAGGATCGTCCACGCCATGTGCCATGAACATTGGCGTTGTACATGCGGAGGAACTGATTTCATTATCTATGTGATCCGGCATCAGCAGATAGGCGGATAATGCCATGACCCCTGCCAGCGGTTCAGCCTGGCGCAGACCGCAATGGATTGCCATTGCTCCACCCTGTGAAAACCCGGCGAGAATGATGCGATCAGGTGCGATGCCATGCATCTCCTGCTGTTCGATCAGTAACTGAATCTGTCTGGCGGAGCGTGCGATGCCCTGCTCATCATGTTCAACAGCCAGATCGGTCTGCCTGAAATCATACCACGCAGGCATGATGTAACCGTTGTTGACGGTGACGGGAATAGCGGGCGCATGCGGAAAAATGAAACGCACCGACAGATGGTCCGGAAGTCCGAGATCCGGAACGACGGGTTCGAAATCATGTCCGTCTGCGCCCAAACCGTGCAACCAGATGATACTGGCATCAGGATGCTCTTTCGTTTCCACAATCACTTTTTCCAGTGGTTGAAGCTGCATGATGACATGCTGCCGTATTTGCCACTTTCTGTCTTGCCCGTCTTGTGGTTCAATCCGTAGCTATGCAGCTTAAACATATACACATTCTGGGTATTTGTGGTACGGCCATGGCAGCGGTTGCGAAGCTGGCAAAAGATTCAGGTTGGCGTGTTACCGGCTCCGATGCCGGTGTGTATCCGCCAATGTCTGATTATCTGGCTGAATTGGGCATCACGATTGCCCCGTTTGATGCGGTCAACCTTGAACCGGCCCCCGATCTTGTGGTTATCGGCAATGCGCTTTCGCGTGGTAATGTTGAAGTCGAGGTGGTGCTGAATCGCGGGTTACCGTACACGTCGGGGGCACAGTTTATCGGCGACCGTGTGTTACCGGGGCGACATGCTGTGGTCGTAGCTGGTACGCATGGGAAAACAAGCACGGCAAGTTTGCTGGCGCATGTGCTGGATGTGGCAGGGGAGAAGCCGGGTTTCCTGATTGGAGGCATTCCCGAGAATTTCGGCGGTGGCGCACGGCTAGGTGATGGCGAAACCTTTGTTCTGGAAGGTGATGAATACGATACAGCCTTCTTCGATAAACGCTCCAAATTTCTGCACTACCATGCACGTACTCTGATTCTTAATAATCTGGAGTATGACCACGCCGATATTTTTCCGGATCTCGCAGCCATCAAAACCCAGTTTCATCATTTGTTACGTACCCTGCCGGCGAACGGGCGACTGATTGCGAATGCGGA
>CAZJRL010000126.1:0-4041 GCA_964548425.1 uncultured Zetaproteobacteria bacterium
TTTATATGGTGAGCCGGACGCGGTTCGAACGCGTGACCCGCAGATTAAAAGTCTGCTGCTCTACCAACTGAGCTACCGGCCCTTATATATAAATGGCCGCATGCCGGCCATGTGCATATGGTACTCCCAAGGGGAGTCGAACCCCTGTTTCCGCCGTGAGAGGGCAGCGTCCTGGACCACTAGACGATGGGAGCATGCTAGCCTGCACTATTCATAAATACTGCCGCGCCCTTACTTGTCCCTTTGTTTGCAACGGATTCCTCGTCAGTCACCCGTATGCGCGGCTACGGTCTCCTTCCTCAAAATCCGTTGCAAACAAAGTTCCTGCGCAATCTTCACGGCGATTTATAAATAGTGCAGGCTGGGAGGGCGGGGTTTTACTGGATTCCGATGCGTCAGTCAATCATTCGGACATCATTCGGGTGCATTCAAATGAATCTTCCGTTTTGGCAGGAATTCGTTAACGTTATTTGCTTCAGTGATTTCCAGGGGAATATTAAGGTGACGGGACGCAGACAGGGGCCATTACAAATCTACCGGCAATTACTGGCCACTTACGGCCAGCGTTACTGGTGGCCCGCGGATACAGTGTTTGAAGTCATAGTTGGCGCCATTCTTACGCAGAATACGCGTTGGGAAAATGTTGAGATGTCTATTGCCAACCTGAAGCAGGCCGACATGCTGGATGCGCAACGTATTAGCAAAATCAATCAGGAACAACTGGAAGAACTCATCCGCCCATCGGGCTTTTTCCACCAGAAATCACGTTACCTGCAAGCGATGAGTCTGTTCTATGATCATCACGGATGCGAATCCGGGCTGAAAAAGTGGTCCATGTCCAGTCTGCGAAAAAAACTGCTCACCGTGCGAGGCATCGGTCCGGAAACGGCGGACTCCATTCTTCTGTATGCCCTGGACAAGCCGGTTTTTGTTGTTGACGCCTATACGCGCCGTATTTTTCACCGTCTCGGTGAACTGCCGCAAGATGTAAACTACATGAACACGCAACATTACTTCCATAGCCGTTTGCCCCATAGTCTGCCTCTGTTCAAGGAATTTCATGCCCTTATCGTGGAACATGCCAAACAGCATTGCCGTGCTAAACCCCAATGCGCCGACTGTCCATTGCAACCACACTGTTTATATGTTCCACCTTGCAGTGAAACCGATGAGAAACAAGCATATGCCCATGTGGCGGCAACCTCCAACTGATCTTGCAAACCTTCCATCCGAACCCGGTATCTATCAGATGCAGGATGCTCATGGAAAGACGCTGTATATCGGTAAGGCCCGAAATCTGAGAAAACGCATTTCCAGCTATTTTCAGTGCAAACCGGACTCACCCCGCACCATCGCCATGGTGCAGCAGGTTCGCGACCTGAATTTCAGCATCACCCCTTCCGAGGCTGAGGCACTGATTCTCGAACATAACCTCATTAAACAGTTAAAACCCCGTTATAACGTATTGCTCAAGGATTCCAAATCCTATCCCTATATCCTGCTTACCGATGAAGCTTACCCGCGTCTGCGGCTTTATCGTGGTAATCGAAGTAAGCCAGGTGAATACTTTGGTCCTTTCCCGCATGCTGGCGCCGTCCACGACACACTGCATATCATGCAACAGATTTTTCGTATTCGTGATTGCGAAAATGCCGTGTTTAACAACCGTTCGCGCCCCTGCATGCAGCATCAAATCGGCCGTTGTTCCGCCCCCTGCTGTGATGTGGTTTCAAAGACTGCATATGCACGGCAGGTGGTGGATGCCCGCATCTTCCTTACAGGACAAAATACCAGCCTTGTCCGGCAATGGGAAAAGGATATGCAGCAAGCCTCGGATAAACAGAGTTATGAGCAGGCGGCCATGCTGCGCGACCGTATTCGTGCATTGCGCAGCATATTGGCCGGTTCTAAAGATGATCACCTTCCTGACCATGCGGATGCCATTGCCCTGATTCGTCATGCCACGGGCGTGGCCGCCAGTATCGGCGTTCGCCGTGCTGGCCGGAATCTGGGGACGCACAGCATTCGCATCGATCAGGCGATGGATGTGGATGACCTGGAAGTCCTGCAATCATTCTTTATCGAACGTTACCGGCACGAAGAACCACCCCGGCATATCCTGATTCATGCATCAAACAGTGATGTACGTGAATTACAACGCATCATGAAACTTCTTACTCCGAAAACCCGGTGCGAAGTGTTATCCCCCAGGCGCGGTCCGAAACTGCAATGGCTAAATCAGGTGCAACATGCCGGTGAACAGATGCAGGCCTCACGCCGTCAAAACAATCAACAGGCGGCCTTCGAGGCGCTGGCAGAACTGTTTGGGCTGGATGAAACACCGCAAACCATCGCTGCCGTGGACAATGCCCATCTGGGCGGTAAACAAACCGTGGCAGCCATCACCTATGCCGGATGGAACGGGCCTGATAAAATGCATTATCGCCGCTATAAACTTGATGGTGTGCCGGATGGTGATGATTATGCTGCCATGCGTGCCGTTCTTTTACGCTTTTTTCGCGCCATCAGCAAAGACGCCATCCCCTGCCCGGATATCCTGTTCATTGATGGCGGACGCGGGCAACTCGGCATTGCCAGGGATTGCGCCGTTGAGTGTGGATTGCATGATCTCAGGCTGGTGGGCGTTGCCAAAGGAGCAAGCCGTAAACTCGGTGAGGAAACCCTGTGGTCTGCCTGGTCATGCGAGCCGCTAAAGCCGGGGCGTCACTCCCCCGCTTTGCTGCTCATTGCCCGCGTACGTGATGAGGCGCATCGGTTTGCCGGCAGCTATATGCGCAAACGCAAGAAAAAGAGCATGTTCACATCGCAACTGGAGACCATCCCCGGCATCGGTCCCGCCAAACGCTCAGCACTGTTAAAGCATTTCGGCGGCATTGAAGGGGTAAAGGAAGCCAGCCGTGAACAACTGGCACATGCGCCGGGCATTTCCGATATCTATGCCGAACGGATATTTACCGCCCTGCATCGTTAAAAAATGGCATGATCAAAAGCGTTTCACCGCAAAGTACGCAAAGGCACGAAGAATAAAGAAAAAACAGGAGAGATAGACCTACAGAATATCTTGATAACGCAGGGGAGGTCAAAAAACGAGCATTTCATAAGATTTGTCTTCTTTGTGCCTTCGTGCCTTTGTGGTAAAATATCTTGTATATTTTGCATGAGATTTCACGGATAAAAGACTAAATAATAGAAGTGACTGCTACCCGAAAATTTGGCCGGGTCTGATCGGGTTGCCGCGCAGAAATGCCTCGGCCGCCATCACCTTCTTCCCTTCGGGCTGCACTTCAAGTGCTCGATAAACAGATCCCTGACCACAGGCAATATCCAGGCAATCGGTATGTGCCAGGACGCCAGGGATCCGTGTCATCCCGTTCTGCAATGGCGTGCCACGAACAATCTTGATCCATTTTCCGTTCAAACGGGTGCGGGCGCCGGGCACGGGTGAAAAACAGCGAACCTGCCGGTCAATCGCGTGCGCCGGCAGCTTCCAGTCAATCAGACGGTCATCCGGTGTTAGTTTCTTCGCATAAGTGGCTTTCGATTCATCCTGTGGTACGGGCTTTAATGTCCCGCCAGCAATACCGGGTAATGTCTCTACCAGCAATTCCGCACCTATGGAAGCCAACATATTCCATAACTCCCGTCCAGTGGTGGTTCCCCCAACCGGAATACGCCGGGCCACATACACACTACCGGTATCAAGTCCTTCCTCCATATGCATGATGCTCACGCCGGTTTCTTCATCACCCGCCAGCAGCATTCGTTCGATAGGCGCCGCGCCACGCCAGCGCGGTAGCAGCGATGCATGCACATTGACTGGTGCGATAGCCGGCGATTCAAGCCACGATTTTGGCAGAAGCATGCCGAAGGCCACCACCACAAGCGCATCGGCACACTTCGATTCCAGCCATGCCAGAGATTCCGGATTGTCCCGCAAACGCTCCGGCGTAATAACATCAAGGCCGGCATCCAGTGCCGCCTGCTTTACCGGCGATGGCGTAAGCCTCATGCCACGTCCGG
>CAZJRL010000127.1:0-4037 GCA_964548425.1 uncultured Zetaproteobacteria bacterium
AATTTCAGGGCGCTGACCTGGCCGTACATCAGGTGGCTGCGTATCCCGAAGAGGATATGGCCTAGGATTTTACCGCAGAGGACGCAAGGGACGCCGAGGAAATCGGAAATTGACAGGGTTAACACCGGAGTTCCGATATGTTCGGGTGCAAGCGCATGCTGGTTGGCGCCCATTATTTCAAACTCTGCGTCCTTTGCGTCCCCTGCGGTGAGAAACGCCGAATCATGGAGATGAAAGTTTGAAGATCATGATGGCGCAGGTGGCGCCGCGGGTGGGGGATGTGGCATTTAACACCGGTCTGGTGCTGGATGCGATGGGACGCGCAAAAGCCGTGGACTGCGATGTGCTGGTGTTACCGGAACTGGTACTTACCGGTTATCCCCCCGAGGATTTGCTGCTGCGATCGTCATTCATGGATGCAGTGGAATGTGCGGTTGACCGGATTGTTACGGTCAGTGAAAAAGTTATTGTGGTGTTCGGACATCCCCGGCGGACCGGGAACGGACTTGCCAACAGCGCATCACTGGCGGCGGATGGAGTATTGCTGGGTATCTATGACAAGCGGGCGCTACCCAATTATGGCGTATTCGATGAGCGGCGCTATTTTACTCCGGGGACAGGCCAGGAGGTGTTTCCTGTACATCACTGGCGCATCGGCGTGGGTATTTGCGAGGATTTGTGGGATGACGCCGTAGCGGAAGATGCGGCAATACAGGCCCGTGATGTGCTGATCAATCTGAATGCCTCACCCTTTCATGTGGATAAGCAGCATGATCGTGAAGCGCTGATGAAAAAGCGCGCAGTCCGCTTCGCGGTTCCGGTTATCTATGTCAATCAGGTCGGCGGACAGGATGAAGTCGTATTTGACGGTGGCAGCCATGCCGTGGATGCCGCGGGAGAAGTGCTGGAGCGGGCGCCATTGTTTGAAACAGCCGATGCCCTTGTGGACATCGCCGAACCCTGTGGGCAGGTGGCGAAAATACCGCCGGCTATTGAACAGATACATCAGGCGCTGGTGCTGGGCGTGCGTGATTATGTGCACCGCAACGGGGTTTCACAGGCGGTGATCGGATTATCCGGCGGTATTGATTCGGCTGTGGTTGCCGTACTGGCGTGCGAGGCGCTGGAAGCGGAGAATGTGCTGGGGGTGCTGATGCCATCGTGGTTTTCCAGCCCTGATTCTGTCACTGACGCCGAAGAACTGGCGAACAATCTGGGTATGGAAACGGTTACCTTGCCTATTGCACGTCCGGTTGCTTCGGTCGAGACGCTTCTTACCGAGCCGTTTAAGCAATGGGGTAAATCCACGCCCGATGTGACGGAAGAGAATATTCAGGCGCGTATACGTGGTCTGCTGTTGATGGCGATTTCAAACAAGACCGGGCGCATGCTGTTGTCCACTGGCAACAAATCCGAAATGGCGGTGGGATATGCCACGCTTTATGGGGACATGGCGGGTGGTTTTGCCGTGCTTAAAGATGTCTATAAAACACAGGTGTATACGCTGGCAAAGCATCTGAATCACAAGCAGGAAGTGATTCCGCGGAATAGTATAGAGAAACCACCTTCTGCCGAATTGCGCCCGGAGCAGAAGGATTCGGATTCATTGCCGGATTATGCAACAATTGATGCTATCTTGCAGGCTTATATCGAATTGGGGCAGAGTGCGGCTTTTATCGTTGCGCAGGGGTTTGACCCGGATGATGTTCACGACATGATCCGAATGCTGCACATGGCGGAGTACAAGCGGCGGCAGGCCCCGCCGGGTGTGAAGATTACACAAAAGGCTTTTGGCCGTGACCGGCGTTATCCGATTACGCACGGTTTTCGTGAATGGGAGGAAAACAAATGAAAAAAATTGAAGCAGTGATCAAGCCTTTCAAGCTGGATGACGTCAAGGATGCATTGAATGATATCGGCATCCAGGGTCTGACGATGACGGAGGTCAAGGGCTTCGGGCAACAGAAAGGACATACGGAGCTGTATCGTGGCGCTGAATATGTGGTAGATTTTCTACCCAAGGTCAAGGTGGAGGTGGTGGTTGCCGAAGATCAGCTGAACACGGCGGTGGAGGCCATTATGAATGCCGCACGTACGGGCAAGATTGGCGATGGCAAGATATTCGTGCTTCCCGTGGAGGAGACGGTGCGTATTCGTACCGGTGAGCGTAACGAGGATGCGCTATAGATTTTGAGGGCAGTTATCGTAAAAAAAGTGATAGAAAAGGAGAAAATCAACTATGAGTGATGCAGTCAAAAATGTGATGGATATGGTGAAGGAGCATGAGTGCGAATTCACTGATATCCGTTTTACCGATACGAAGGGCAAGTGGCAACATGTCACCTTCCCGATTTCCGAGTTGAGCGAAGACAGTTTTGAGGATGGTTTTGCCTTTGATGGTTCTTCGGTGGCCGGATGGTGTGACATCAACAGTTCCGATATGGCCATTATTCCGGATCCGGCATCAGCCAAAATCGATCCGTTTGTTGAAGCATCCACACTGGTGCTTATCGGCGATATTATTGATCCGCTGACCGGCCAGGACTACAACCGGTGTCCGCGTCAGGTGGCACATCGCGCCCTGAAATATATCCAGTCCGCGGGTATTGCCGACACGGCATATTTTGGTCCTGAACTGGAGTTTTTTGTCTTTGACGGTGTGACGTATTACAATGAAATGGGCGGTTGCGGATACAAGATTCAGTCTGAAGAGGCGGCATGGAATTCCAACGAAACCTTTGAAGGTATCAACACTGGCCACCGGCCCAAGGTGAAGGGCGGTTATTTCCCGGTGCCGCCGGTGGATTCCCTGTATGAGATCCGCAATGACATGTCACTGGTGATGACCGATCTGGGCGTGCACATGGAGTGTCACCACCATGAAGTGGCGACTGCCGGGCAGTGTGAAATGGCCATGCGTTTCGGCGAGCTGATTGATATTGCCGATCGCTCCCAATGGTACAAATACGTGGTGCACAATGTAGCCGATGCGCACGGCAAGACAGCGACCTTCATGCCGAAGCCGGTTTATGATGACAATGGCACCGGCATGCACACCCATCAGTCCATCTGGAAGGATGGTAAAAATCTGTTTGCCGGCGATAAATATGCCGGACTGACGCAGGAAGCCTTGTACTATATCGGCGGTATTATCAAACATGCCAAGGCGCTGTGCGCCTTTACCAACGCTTCGACGAACTCGTACAAGCGTCTGGTGCCTGGTTTCGAGGCGCCGGTGATGCTGGCTTACTCGAATCGTAACCGTTCAGCGGCGATTCGCATCCCGGTCTCCCCCGACAAGGGCCGCCGTATCGAGGTTCGTTTCCCCGACCCGACCGCCAATCCGTATCTGGCCTTTACCGCCATGTTGATGGCCGGACTGGACGGCATAGCCAACAAGATCGATCCGGGCGAGGCGGCAACCAAGAACCTGTACGATCTGCCGCCGGAGGAAGAGGCGAAGATTCCGACCGTTGCCCGTTCGCTGGAAGAGGCACTGAATTCGCTCGATGCTGACCGTGATTTCCTCAAGGTTGGCGGCGTGATGGACGACGACATGATTGAAGCCTATATCTCGCTGAAGATGGAGGAAGTGGATCAGTTGCGTCTGCGTACGCATCCGTATGAAGTGGATATGTATTATTCCGTGTAATGCTTGCATGGTTACAATCAAGGGGCTGCCTTCGGGCGGCCCTTTTTTTTGGGTGTTGAAACCAGAGCCTCTTGCAAAACTCTGGGAGCAAGCGGTGCTGCTCCACCGCACGATAGGCTTTTTCAGATTAACGCAATCCCACTTGGAGTCTATTTTTGGGATGGAATGAGCTGCATGGTGGTTCCATGGAGCGAAATTCCAGCTCGAAAATAGGCCGAAGTGGGGAAGCCAAGAAGGTGAATCGCGAAGCGAGAGAGGCTCCCCTGGGGGATCGCCGCCCACGAGTTTTGCAAGAGGCTCACCATTCACAAGCAAATGAGGAATGGCTACATTGAGCCATCAGGGGTTAACACATGGCAAAGAGTGACAATCGGACTGGTAGTCT
>CAZJRL010000128.1:0-2331 GCA_964548425.1 uncultured Zetaproteobacteria bacterium
TTTGCGTCCTGCCTGAAACAGCGACAAACAGCGATTTCTCAGTAAATTTGTTCGCCATAAAAACTCTGTCGTCCTTCTCTCACTTGTTCAGTGAGTTAAGGCCGACGGACTGCTAGGTTGATCGGAAGGTACAGCGGGGGAGGATCCTCCCCCGCTGTTTTTTTTAGCCGGAGCTGATTTAGATTATTTTAGATTGCCGTGATTAGCGCCTCATCATGAATAATCCAAGTTGATTCCTTACAAACGTTTGGTACGATAGCCTCATTATACGTTTTTATTAAAATCATGTGAAGCAAGATGCTGAAATCATCTCATGGGGGCAACATGAACAATTCACCGCATGTGTACCTTGTCGGAGCCGGCCCGGGTGATCCGGATCTGTTGACAGTCAAGGCCCAACGCCTTCTTCGTGAAGCGAACGTGGTCGTATATGACCGCCTGGTCTCTCCCGAAATTTTTGATTTGATTCCCGCAGGAGCGGCCAGATTCTATGTCGGAAAATCTCCCGGTCACCACCATATGACTCAGAATGAAATCAACCATCTTCTGGTCAGTCTGGCCCGTGCCGGGAAGAAAAAGATTATCCGCCTGAAAGGTGGCGATCCATTGATTTTCGGCCGGGGCAGTGAAGAAGCTGGCCACTTGGTGGAGCACAATATTGCCTTCAGCGTCGTGCCCGGAGTCACATCGGCGGCGGCCTGTAGCGCCTATGCCGGCATACCCCTGACACATCGCGGCCTGTCCACCGGGGTTCGAATCGTAACCGGCCATTGCCAGAAAAACCGCCCCCTGAATCTTAACTGGGCCAGTCTGGCCGATCCCGACACCACGCTGGTGGTATACATGGGCCTTGGCCATATTGATGAAATCAGCCGTAACCTTATCCAGGCCGGCCTGCCGGGTGATACCCCTGCTGCTGTCATTGAGAATGGAACAAGACCGGAACAGAGACGTTGCCTTGATACTCTGGCGGGTATTCCGGCACATGTCCGGAAACTTGAATTTCAGACGCCTTCGCTCATTATTATCGGCCGTGCCGTTTCTCTTGCCAGTGACCTGGACTGGCTACAGACGTTAAGCAGTGACAAGGCATCTGGAGATCAGCTCTTACATAATGCTCATGTCGAGGCTTGATCTGGCCCTGGCTGGTTTTGCCTTTTTCTTCCTCATCTTCACATCTTCTCCCTCTGTGGCAGAAGAAGGTTCTTTAACCCCGGCCCGAAAATCTGATCTGATCCATCTGCTGAAGAATGATTGTGGTTCCTGCCATGGCATCACGCTAAAGGGTAGTCTGGGGCCCTCCCTGTTGCCACGGGATCTGGCGAAAAGGAGTGCGAGTGCGTTACGGGCCATTATTCTTGATGGCGTTCCCGGTACGCCGATGCCAGCCTGGCGCGGACAGTTCAGTGAGGCTGATGAAACCTTCCTGGTAGGCCTGCTTCAACATGGCGTTCCACATGAATAAGCTTTTTGCAATGTCAGGCGGCTTTTTTATATTGCTTGTGATGCTCCTGTCACAAGCAACGCAGGCGGAGACGTTACGCGGCACAGGTGATCTGGGTATTGTGATCGAGCATACAATCGGCGAGATGTTAATCGTCGAAACGACACACCAGACGATTCTGGGCAAAGTGAAAGGACTGGGTGATCTGTCGCATGCCTTGGTGGTCTTTTCACGTGATGAACGTTATGTCTATGTATTCGGACGTGATGGCGGCTTGACCAAGATTGATTTGCTTAAAGGGAAACTGGTCAAGCGCGTTATGCAGTCCGGCAACAGTATCGGTGGCGCTATTTCCCAGGATGGCCACCTGATTGCAGCATCCAACTATACCCCCGGCGGCGTAAAGATTTTCGATGCCGATACGCTGGCTCTGGTGGCCGATATTCCTGCTGTCTACGGAAATCAGGGCAAACGCTCCAAGGTCATCGGCCTGGTCGATGCCCCGGGGCAACGATTTGTCTTCACTCTGTATGATGCGGGAGAAACATGGATCGCTGATATGCGTCATCCAACCCAACCGAAGATCAGAAAATTCAAGAACATCGGCAGACTTCCTTACGACGGTTTAATCACGCCGGACGGACGTTATTACATTGAGGGACTGTTCGGCGAGGATGGCATGGCGCTGCTGGATCTGTGGCATCCGGATACCGGTATCAAAAGAATTCTACCCCACTACGGGCGTGGGGAGAAGAAGCTGCCTGTGTATAAAATGCCGCATCTTGAAGGATGGACACAGGCAGGAAACGAATTGTTTGTCCCGGCCGTCGGACATCATGAAGTACTCGTGATCAATGCCAACACATGGCGGGAAGCCGGGCGCATTC
>CAZJRL010000128.1:2431-3936 GCA_964548425.1 uncultured Zetaproteobacteria bacterium
GGAATCTTTTTCACCGCTCGCGCCCACAAGATCGGGCTTTGATATGAGTGTTCCTGACGTGAACAGTCTGCAGAAACGTCTTATTGATGCCTATCAGCATGGCATGCCTGTTTCATCCACACCCTATGCTGACATGGCCATTCGCCTGGGGGTAAGTGAGGATGACATCCTTTCCGCGTTGAAGAAGCTGGCCAAAGAAGGCGTAATAAGTCGTGTCGGTCCGGTATTCCGGCCGGGAACAATTGGCGTCAGCACCCTTGCCGCCATGGATGTTCCGGAAGCCTGTATGGAAAAAGTAGCCGCGCTGGTGAACAGCTATCCTGAGGTAAACCATAATTACAAACGCGAACATCACTTCAACCTGTGGTTTGTCATCACCGCAGCAACAGAGAAACGTATGCAGGAAATTCTGGATGACATTGAACAGAAGGCCTCACTTCCGGTCATGTCCCTGCCAATGCAGGCGTCATACCATATTGATCTGGGTTTTGACCTGCAATGGAACTGAGTCAACACGAAAGGCTGCTGGCAGCAGCCATGCAGGGTGGCCTTCCACTTGTATCAAGACCCTTTGCGGCAATTGGCGCCGGGATTGGCATGAGTGAACGTGAAGTGATGGAGCACCTGAACAGGATGATTGCCAATGGTGTAATCAAGCGTTTTGGCATCGTGGCCCGTCACCATGAACTGGGGTATAAAGCCAATGCCATGGTGGTCTGGAACATCCCCGATCATCAGGTGGATAACCTTGGCCATAGCTTCGCCGATGTGGATTTTATCACCCTCTGCTATCGGCGCCCGCGACGGCTTCCCGACTGGCCCTATAACCTGTTTTGTATGATTCACGGTCGCAACCGGGATACGGTGACACAACAAATCCGGGAACTCATATCCCGGTTTAACCTGGAAAGCATTCCACACGAGGTGTTGTTCAGCCTCCGGCGATTCAAGCAACGTGGCGCCTGTTACACACAGCCTGCCGATACAATAATGCAGCCCACTGGAAAAACTTCTTTTTTAAGCATGATACCTGCCGTTTATGGAGTCCTTCCGGGATGATGGATGGTACGGACCGCAAAATTATCAACACGCTTCAGGGCGGAATCTCGGTATGTGACCACCCCTTTGCCAAGGCGGCGGAGGAAATAGGAATATCGGAAGATGCGTTACGCCAGCGCCTGATCAAATTGCGTGACAACGGCATCATTACACGTATCGGCCCCATGTTTCATGCCGAACGGCTGGGTGGTGGCCTGACGCTTGCCGCTATGCGTATCCCGCCGGAAGACTTTGACCGGGTGGCAACGCAGGTGAATGCTTTCGATGAAGTTGCACACAACTATGAACGCGCCCATGAATTCAATATGTGGTTTGTGCTGGCCACGGAGAATACCGAACGCATCAACGAGGTGCTGGAGACTATCGAGAAAAAAACCGGTTATCCGGTATATAATATGCCCAAGCTCGAAGAATTCTATGTCGGGTTGAAGTTTGATGTATGAATA
>CAZJRL010000129.1:0-3905 GCA_964548425.1 uncultured Zetaproteobacteria bacterium
GAGAAATTTGATTACCGACCCACTGTTTTTCTGCCGAAAACGGATTTTCCGATGCGCGGAAGCCTGCCGAACCGGGAACCGGAACGCCTCAAACAGTGGGATGAAGCGGATATTTACGGCCAACTACGTATACAACGTAAGGATGCACCGAAGTTCATTCTGCACGACGGCCCACCCTATGCCAACGGCAATATCCATATCGGCCATGCGGTCAACAAGGTGCTCAAGGACATTGTGGTGCGCTCGCATTCCATGATGGGTTTCAATACGCCCTATGTGCCGGGCTGGGACTGCCACGGTCTGCCGATCGAACTGAAAGTTGAGGAGAAATTCAAGAAAAAGAAACGCAAGAAAGAAGACATCTCCGATTCCGAGTTTCGCGTCGCATGCCGTGAATATGCCAGAGGACAAATCGATGTGCAGCGCGAGGAATTCAAACGCCTCGGGGTAATTGGCGACTGGGATCACCCGTACGTCACCATGGATTTCCATTTTGAAGCCAACACGGTACGCGAAATTGGAAAATTCCTGGCCAACGGTGGCCTGTATAAAGGTGCGAAACCGGTACACTGGTGTGTCTCGTGCGCCACCGCACTGGCCGAGGCGGAAGTGGAATATGAGGATCACACATCCCACTCCATCTATGTGAAATTTGCCGCCGGTGAGGATTTGATCGATATTGCGCCCGAACTGACCGGCGACATCTCCATTGTCATCTGGACCACGACTCCGTGGACCATTCCCGCTAACCTGGCTGTGTCCGTCGGTCCGAACATCGAATATGCTGCTGTTCGCATTCTTGACGCCGGTGATAACGCCAACCTGCAAGCAGGCGAGATTCTGATTCTGGCTGAGGACCTGAAGAACGAGGTACTTGCCGCCATCGGGGCACAGGGAAAAACCGTAGCACGCTTCAATGGCGCGCAACTGGACAAACGCATCTTCCGTCATCCCTATCTGGATCAGGACGCGCCGATTCTGGTTGGCGAGCATGTCACCCTGGAAGCAGGCACGGGTGCTGTGCACACAGCTCCCGGCCATGGCCAGGAAGACTATGAAATCGGCATGAAATATGGGCTCGAGGCATTTAACCCGGTCAGCGACACCGGTGTCTTTGAGACGGGCACACCCGTGGTCGAAGGCCGCCATGTCTTCCAGGCCAATGCCATCATGGTTGAACACCTGAAAAACTGTGGCGCACTGCTGGAAACCAGTCAGGTGAAACATTCCTACCCGCACTGCTGGCGCTGCCACAAACCGCTGATTTTTCGCGCCACACCGCAATGGTTTATCTCGATGGAGGCCAACGGCCTGCGCGAAAAAGCGCTGGCAGAAATTAAAAAAACAGCATGGACGCCTGACTGGGGCGAGAATCGCATCCGCGCCATGGTCGAGCAGCGACCGGACTGGTGCGTATCACGACAGCGCAACTGGGGTGTGCCCATCACCGCCATCCGCTGTGCATGCGGTTCGCACAAGGTGACCACTCCGGATGTGGTGGAAGCGATTGCCAGACAGGTTGAAGACGCGGGCGCCGATGTCTGGTTTGCCAAAGATGTGTCCGACTTCCTGCCTGCCAATGCCACCTGCCCCGATTGTGGAGGTACGGACTTTGAGAAGGAAACCGACATTCTTGATGTCTGGTTCGACTCCGGCAGTACCCATGCCTGCGTGCTGGAGCAGCGTGACGATCTGAGTTCGCCCGCGGACCTCTACCTTGAGGGTAGCGACCAGCATCGCGGCTGGTTCCAGTCCTCATTGCTGGAGAGCGTTGGCACGCGCGGGGTTGCACCGTACAAGGGTGTGCTGACGCATGGTTTCGTGGTCGATAAAAATGGCAACAAGATGTCCAAGTCGCGTGGCAATGTGATTGCACCACAAAAAATCATCCAGCAAATGGGCGCTGATATCCTGCGTTTGTGGATTGCATCCAGCGATTATTCGGCGGATATCCGCATCTCTGATGAGATCGTCAAACACCTGGCTGAATCCTACCGGCGCATTCGCAATACGATTCGCTTCCTGCTCGGCAATCTGGATACTTTTGATATGGCGGAAAGCGTGCCGCTTAAAGATCGCAATAAACTCGATCAGTGGGCCATGCACAGCCTTGCGCAACTTGCGGATAATGTTGAAAAATCCTATGAAACCTATCAATTTCATAGGATTCATCAGGAAATTCATCATTTCTGTTCCGTGAAACTTGGCGGGTTCTATCTCGATGTGATTAAAGACAGACTCTATTGCGATGCCACCAATTCCACGCGCCGCGCTTCGGCGCAATCTACCTTGTACGACATTGCAGATACACTCACCCGCCTGATTGCACCGATCCTGCCGTTTACCGCCGAAGAGGCATGGGAATATCTGCCCGCATCGGATGAACATTCCATTCATGTACAAACCTTCGCCGAAGTCTCCGGTATTGCCGTAGATGACAGCGCATGGGAGACCTTTTTCACCCTACGTGAGCAAGTGAATACTGCACTGGATCAGGCTAAGAAAGACAAGGTGGTCGGATCGTCCATCGCCGCGCATGTGTATGTCCCTGATCTGGATGAAGGGTTTGCGCAGTCTATCGGCGAAACCTATGAACAGTTGTTCATTGTTGCCCGGGTGCAGTCGGGAGATACTCTCACCGTGCGCGCAGCCGAAGGCGTCAAATGCCCGCGTTGCTGGAATGTCGGCGAACCCGCGCATCCGGCACATGAGACGCATGGTGAGCTCTGCCAGCGTTGTTTTGCAGGACTAGCTAATCGATGCTGAGAAGCCTGGAGCAGTGGCGCGCTGGATGTAGTCAGGAACAATTACAGGCCTTTGATCAAAAACTAGCTTCACTTTGCGGCAGCGGCATTATCAGTCAGTCAAATCTGAACAAACGCTATCACGGCAGTTATCACCGCGCCCTGATCAATAAAAACATCATGGGCGCAGTGGTTAAAACAAAGGATTATATCCATGGCGATTCATGGTGGAGCAATGAGGTTGACGCCGGCAAGGAGTTTTGCACTGTACTGGCCGATCACGGTGGATCGCTGGATATCGAACGCGCCGATTCACAATATCTCAAATCTATTTCGCGCCTGCTGCAACGCGGCATTGTATTTGAAAGCGACGGACAATATCACCTGCCTGCCGAACTGGTCATTGAATATCGCAGCAAGGAAAACTCCACAAGCTGGGTTACACTGGTAGCCGGAACATCTCTGCCCATATTGCATCAGCTAACGCCGAAAAGTGCGAAGGGAAACATGCTCAAACCCACGCCCATCCGCAACGAGCTGGGCGCATGGCTGGCAATCAATGGCGCTCTGGCGCGCACATCAAACGTGGTCAATCAATTGAATGAGCAAGACTGGGCATTGCTGCTGGCCTTGCAACATCATGCCATTGATTCGTTTCGAAAACTGCATCAATACTGCCCCGAACTCGAGCCTGTGCGTGTCGTAAGTAACTATTATTTTAATACGCGAGAAAAAATAAGCCTGCGCAAAACGCTGGAAAAAACCATCCCGGAAAATCTATGCAAACTCGCCCGCCTCGGTTTGATCGGCATTGCCATACAGCATGGCCATGACTCTTATGCATCTATCATGCTTTGTGACGAAGCCAGGACGCTGTTGAAACCTCACATGGAACGGGTGCGGCAGAGCATAGCTGATCAGATTCAGCACGGATGGCTAACCGATGCGTGCGATGCGAAGCAACCTTCGCCATGGGCAATGGATGAACTGATCTGGCGACTATGGATTACATTACACTTCCTGCCTGCGGGCGTGACACAGCAGGGGAATCTGCGCAAAAACGAACTCAAACGGATAGGCAAACTGCTCAACATTGAAGATGCCAGCCTGACCGAATTCCTTCTCTTGAGCATGTTGCCTGCCGGGCTTGCCAGACAACAG